>NZ_SSDO01000338.1:0-5490 GCF_004794395.1 Microbacterium sp. K41
GAGGCCCGCGCCCGCGTGACCGGCACGGCGCCCGTGCTGCTGGTGGACACCTACCCCGGCGTCGACGTGCCCGCGCTCGCCGCCCAGGTGGAGGCCGCCCTTCCCGCCTGGACCCTCACCGACGTGGAGACCGCGGCGCGTCCGGTCGCCGAGGTCGAGCGGCTGATCGCCCCGAACCTCACCGACGACCGGGTCTTCGGCGTCATGAGCCACTTCACCCTGGACGACCTCTACGACGCCGAGCGCCTCGACGCCCTCGCGGCCGCGGTCACCGGAACCCCGACGGTCGTGGTCGGCTGGGGCGCGGCGCTGCTCGAGGACCGTCTGGCCGGAGCCTCCGCGACCGTGCTGGTCGACATGGCCCGCTGGGAGATCCAGCTGCGGCAGCGCCAGGGGGCCACGAACTGGCGCGCCGACAACCCCGGCGAGGACAACCTGCGCAAGTACAAGCGCGGGTTCTTCGTGGAGTGGCGGGTGGCCGACCGCCACAAGCGCACGCTGTTCGACACGCTCGACTTCGTGCTCGACGGCAACGCGATCGCCCCGGCCGAACCGCACCCCGACTCCCCCGACGCGGGCATGATCACGGGCACCGCCTTCCGGCAGGCCCTGAAGGATGCGGCGCACCGCCCGTTCCGCGTCGTGCCGTTCTTCGACCCCGGCGTGTGGGGCGGGCAGTGGATGAAGAACCTCATCGGGCTCGACCCCTCGAAGGACAACTACGCGTGGTGCTTCGACTGCGTGCCCGAGGAGAACTCGCTGCTGCTGGAGGGCGACGGCGGCGTGATCGAGCTGCCCGCGCTCGACCTGGTGTTCAGCCGCCCGGTCGATCTGCTCGGAGCGAAGACGTTCGCGCGCTTCGGGGCCGAGTTCCCCATCCGCTTCGACTTCCTCGACACGATGGACGGCGGCAACCTCAGCCTGCAGGTGCACCCGCTGACGGACTACATCCAGAACACGTTCGGCATGCACTACACGCAGGACGAGAGCTACTACATGCTCGACGTCGGCGACGACGCGGTCGTGTACCTGGGCACCAAGGAGGGCATCGACCCCGCCGAGATGCTGCAGGATCTGGCGACCGCGCAGGACGGCGAGCACCCGTTCCCCGCCGAGAAGTACGTCAACTCGTTCCCCGCCCGCAAGCACGACCACTTCCTGATCCCCGCGGGCACCGTGCACGCATCGGGGTCCAACTCGATGGTGCTGGAGATCTCGGCGACGCCGTTCATCTTCACGTTCAAGCTGTGGGACTGGGGCCGCGTGGGCCTCGACGGCATCCCCCGCCCCGTGCACCTCGACCACGGCGCCCGCAACATCCAGTGGGACCGCGACACCACCTGGGTGATGGAGAACCTGGTCGACCGCGTCGAGACCCTGCACACCGATGACGAGGTCACCGAGGAGCGCACCGGACTGCATGAGCTGGAGTTCATCGAGGTGCGCCGGCACTGGTTCGCGCAGGGCGCCGATCACGACACCGACGGCACGGTCAACGTGCTCAACCTGGTGGAGGGCGACGAGGTGCGCGTGGTCAGCCCCACCACGGCGTTCGAGCCCTTCGTGATCCACTACGCCGAGACCTTCATCGTGCCGGCCGCGGTGGGCGCGTACCGGATCGAGCGCACCGAGAACTCGCGGAGCCCGCGCTTCGCGACCGTCAAGGCCTCCGTGCGCGGCACGCGCATGGGTGACAACTGAACATCGACACCCGACACACAGCACGAGGCATCACCGCGAGGATCCCACCCGGGAATCCCTTGCACCGCCGTCATCACCTCGGTATCGTGAGACCAGATTTCTGGTAACGATACCAATACGAACAAGGGAGTTCTGAATGATTTCGCGACGCACGATCGCCGCCGCCGCGGCCGGTCTCCTCCTCGGCACCCTGGCTCTCGCCGGCTGCTCCGGCGACTCCGGAGGCGGAGGCGCCGAGGGCGGAGAGGTCACCGGCACGCTCAACTTCTACACCGACAAGGCGGCGTGGAAGCCCGACTTCGAGTCGCTCAACGAGGTCAGCGGCGACGCCGTCGACATCACCCTCAAGACCACCGGCTACTCCGACGCCAACCAGTACGACGCCTTCATCAAGCAGTCGTTCCGCACCGACAAGTCGCCCGGCCTGTTCACGTGGCACACCGGCGACTCGCTCAAGCAGCTGGTCGACGAGGGCCTGGTGGCCGAGACCACCGACATCTGGAGCAAGGCCGTCGACGAGGGCTGGGTGAGTGAAGACCTGCGCGACAGCTACACGTTCGACGGCAAGCAGTACTGCGTGCCCATGAACATCGCCTACTGGATCATGTTCTACAACAAGGCCGCCTTCGCCGACAACGGCATCGAGGTGCCCACCACGTGGGACGAGCTGAACACCGCCGCCGAGACCCTGAAGGACGCCGGGGTCACCCCGTACTACCAGACCAGCGTGCTGTTCACCTTCCAGTGGTTCCAGCACCTCGTCGCCTCCACCGACCCCGACCTGTACGCCGGGCTCACCACGGGCGACGTGAAGTACACCGACCCCGAGATCGTCGATGTCATGAACGTGTGGCTCGAGGAGCAGGAGAACGGCTGGTTCAGCGACGCGGGCAGCACCACCGACCCCGCGGTCGGGCTCAAGCAGGGCGACTACGCCATGATCAACTTCGGCACGTTCTTCGCCGGCAACCTCGAAGGCGCCGGCATGACCACCGACGACTACGGCATGTTCGCGATCCCCGCGGTGAACGGCGACCTCGACACCACCCCGGTGGCCGTCGAGTCCGGCCCGATCTGCACGGCCGAGAACTCGAAGCAGCGCGACCTCGGACTCGCCTACGCCGAGTGGTGGATGTCGCCCGAGGCGCAGACCGCGTGGAACGACGCCCACGGCGACGTGGCGTTCAACCCGAAGGCCGAGGTCGCCGACCCCGCCCTGGCCGAGCTCGGCGAGCAGATCGCCGGCGACGACTACTCCCTCTACGACCGGTTCTTCGAGGCCATGCCCACCGAGATCGTGACCACCGCGATCGAGCAGTTCGGCGCCTTCAACGCCAACCCGGGCGACCCGATGCCGTTCCTGGAGAAGATCCAGGCGACGGCCGACAAGTACTGGGCAGAGCAGGAGTAAGCGAGCGGATGGCGCATCAGAAGACGCCGTACCAGTGGTCCGCCCGGGGCTTCGTCGCCCCGGGCGTGATCCTGGTGGCGGTCCTGCTCTACCTCCCGCTGCTGTGGACGGTGTTCCTCAGCTTCACGTCGTACAACGGCCTCGGCAGCCCCGACTGGATCGGGCTCGACAACTACGTCGAGATGTTCACCGACGCCGACTTCGTGGGCTCCGCGATGAACACCGTGCTCTGGGTGATCGGCACCCTGATCATCCCGGTCGGCATCGGCCTGGCGATCGCGCTGCTCACCTGGAACCTCGGCGGGGGCATCTGGCTGCGCCTCCCGTTCCTCATCCCCTACGCCCTCTCCGGCATCGGCGTCGGCGTGGTGTGGTCGTTCATCCTCTCCTCGGGCGGCGCGCTCGACCAGGCCCTCGCGGCGTTCGGGATCACCGACCCGCCCCGGTGGCTGCTCGACGCCCCGCTCAACACCGTCGTGATGATCATCGCCTCGTCGTGGCAGGGCGTCGGCGTGAACGCGCTGCTGTTCACGATCGGGCTCCAGGCCATCCCGAAGGAGCCCCTGGAGGCCGCGCGCATCGACGGCGCCGGCGGCGTCCGCCTCTTCACGAGCATCCTGTGGCCCATGCTGCGCCCGCTCACCGCCGTGGTCGTCGGACTCTCGATCGTCGCGAGCCTCAAGACCTTCGACATCGTGTGGGGCATGACCAAGGGCGGACCAGGCACCGTCTCCGAGACCCTCGCGCTGACGATGTACAAGGAGACGTTCGTGAACAGCGACTACGGCCTCGGCTCCGCGATCGCGGTGTTCCTGACCGTGATCACCCTCGTCGCCTCGGTGCTGTACCTGCGCCAGCAGCTCTCCCCGAAGAAGGAGATGTGATGTCGAAGATCATCCGCACCGCCGTGCTCGTCGTCCTCGGGATCGTGTGGCTGCTGCCCGCGTACCTGCTGGTCGTCAACGCGATGAAGGACCCGACCACCTTCACGTCGAAGGAGTCGTGGATCCCCACCGACTTCCACCTGTTCGAGAACTTCGGCCAGGCGCTCGAGCTCTCCGGCATCGGCGACAGCATCGTCAGCACCCTCATCTACTCGATCGTGTCGCCCACCATCGCCGTGCTCGTGGGTGCGGCGGCCGGCTTCGCGATCGTGGCCCTGCGCCTCAAGCGCGGCTTCCTGTGGTTCGTCGTGATCTTCGGCGGCACGGTGTTCCCGCTGCAGATGGTGCTGCTGCCCCTGTTCGACGCCTACTCCCGCACCGGGCTCTTCGACACCCGGCTCGGCATGATCATGATCTACACCGTGATCTCGGTGCCGTTCTCGGCGTTCGTGATGCGCAACTTCTTCACCGGCGTCGCGCACAACGTGTTCGAGGCCGCGGTGCTCGACGGCGCCACCACCTGGCGCATCTTCACCCGGATGTACCTGCCGATGGCGTCGAGCGCGCTGGTCGCGATCTTCATCCTGCAGGCCACCTTCGTGTGGAACGACCTGCTGCTCGGCCTCACGCTCAGCCAGTCCGACGACATCCGCCCCATCATCACCACGCTGTCGGGCATGCAGAGCACCTACGGCGGCGCGCAGATGTCGGTCGTGCTCGCCGCGGCCGTGCTGGTGTCGCTGCCCACCGTCATCCTGTTCCTCTGCACCCAGCGGTTCTTCGCCAAGGGCCTCGCGCTCGGCCAGTACTGATCCCCCTCCGCCTCGAAAGGCATCATGATTCCCCTCATCCCCACCGTCGAGGATCTGGTCGCCGATGCGGTCACACATCACTACGACGACATGATCGCGCCCACGGGCCTGACGAACATGCTCGGCACGGTGCGCGTCGATCACGACCTCACCGCGCTCAGCGCCGTGCAGTTCCCGCCCGTGTCGCAGGGGCTCACGCAGACCGCGGTGCTGTTCGTCGACGGCCGGCTGTTCGCGTCATACGGCGTCGCCGTCACGCACGAGTGGCGGCCCGACCGGGTGGTGCGGCGGGCGACCGTGGGCGAGCTCGAGATCGAGACGACGACCGTGTGCGTGCCGGGGCGGACGGCGGTGGCGATCGACATCGCGGTGCGCAACACCGGAGCGACCGACCGCGAGGTGCGCATCGGGCTCTCGGCCGCGGCACGCGTGACCCGCTCCGCCGACGCCTGGCTCGACGCCGAGTCGCCCTCCGAGCGCGACACCGCCACGGTCGACGGCGAGTGCCTCGTCTTCGCCTCCGCCGATGCCGCGGCGTGGAGCGTGCAGGGCCTCACCGGAGGATCCGCGGCGCTGAGCGGCGTGGCCGAGCTGCCCGACGCGTTCGACACCGGCATCGGCGGCAACGGTCGCGGCGGCGAGCTGTCGGCCGTGCTCACCGTGCCGGCGGGCGCCATCTCCC
>NZ_SSDO01000339.1:0-331 GCF_004794395.1 Microbacterium sp. K41
CGGCGGACGGCGGCTGTGGAGCACCGAGACCGCGGCCGGGGGCACGGGCGACCGCGGACTCACGGAGGCGGACGGCATGCTCGTGCCGCAGCTGCTCGGCGGCGGACTCCCGGACGGCCCCGTGACCGTGCGCTGCACCAGCCGCGGCGACCTGCGCCTGGACGCGCTGGTGGTGCAACCCCGCGTGACCACGGCGGTGTACGCGACCACGGGCGGCGCGGCGGTGCTGTACGCCAACGCGACCGCGGAGCAGCAGCGCGTGGCACCCCTGGCACCCGGAGCGGGCACGGCCTACGACGAGAGCGGAGCACCGCGCGGGAACGGCACCCCG
>NZ_SSDO01000340.1:0-15616 GCF_004794395.1 Microbacterium sp. K41
GATCTGCCGCCCCGGCGAGGAGCCCGCCCGTGCCGAGGGCGATGCCGAGCGGGTCGGCGGCCGTGGCGGCCGCGTCGGCCGCGTCGGCGTCCGCGGTGTCCGCCTCCCCGTCGCCGTGGGCGCCATGCATCGACGCCTCCGCATCCGTGACCGTGACGACGGGAGCGGGGGCATCGAGCGCGTGCGGGTCCTCACCCTCCTCGGCGAGCTGCGTCCATTCGGTCGCACCGTCGACGCACTGCTGCACCACCGGGAAGGCGAGCGTCTCGGGCGTCTTCTCGTCGAGCCCGACCGACATGCTGACCGCGCCGCGGAGGTCGGTCGGCACCGGCGTGAGCGCGGTGTACGTGACGGCGCTCACGAGGCCGTCGTCACCGCGCTCCACCTGGATGGTCCAGTCGCCGTCCAGGGTCGGGGCGACGGAGGTGAGGCCGTCCGGCATGGTGATGCGCAGTGCCGTGGTCGGCGAGGTGCCGCAGCCGTGGGCGAACGAGAACGTGAGCACGCCGTGGTCGCCGGCGGCGAGCTCATCCGGGCTGACGGACACGTGGGCTCCCGCCATGAGCGGAACCGCGAGGGCGAGGGCGACCCCGCCGAGCGCGCCGGTCGTGGCGACGAGGGCCCGGCGGGAGCGCGGACGACGGGGGGACGTGATGGTACGGGACATGATTCTCCAGAAAGGTGTGCGGGCGCGCCGGAGGGCGCGCAAAGGGTGGCCGAGGGTTCGGCCGTGATTCTCGGGCGGCGGGTCAGCCGCGTGCGCACACCGGGGGACCGCGCCGGGAGACGGCGGCGGCCACGGCACGGTCGAGGGGAGCGAAGCGCAGCGGACGCAGCGGGGTCGGGCGGCGATGGCCGGAGAAGCCCGTCGGCGACGCGCGACGCACGAGAGCGCGGAACCAGCCGGCGACGGCCCGCAGGAGGCGTTCGGCGTGCCACACCAGCAGAGTTGTCAGCACGGCGGCGTCGGCGTGCGCGAGGAGCATCGTCGCGTCGATGGGTGCGACGGAGACGGTGCCGCTCAACGCTGCCAGGTCGAAGTGATGGACGTGCGGGCCGATCGCGCCGTCGACGTCCGCGGTGGGGGAGCCGAGCAGCTGGAACACCAGGTGGAACGCGGCTTGAGACACGAGCACGGCGACCGCGACGCGCCAGCGCGACCGACGGAGCCCGAGGAGGGCGGCGGTCGGTGCCAGGAACAGCACCGTGACCGCGAGGATCAGCAGCGGGTGGGGTGCCGCGCCGCCTCCGATGGTGTGGGACACCGCGGCGATGAGGGTCGCGGTGGCGGACACGGCGGCGGCGCGCAGGAGTCGCAGCTGCCGGGTGGTCACCATCCCAGCCTAGCCAAGCGGCGCGGGCGGGGCGGATTCCTAGCTGCGGGCAGTACCGTGGGCGGGTGGAAATCCTGCTCTATGTGGGCGGCATCCTGTTCATGCTGATCGGCCTCGGCCTCTCGATCGGTCTGCACGAGGTCGGCCATCTCGTCCCCGCGAAGCTCTTCGGCGTGCGCGTCGGCCAGTACATGATCGGCTTCGGCCCGCGGCTGTGGTCGAAGCGGATCGGCGAGACCGAGTACGGCTTCAAGCTGCTCCCGCTCGGCGGGTTCATCTCGATGTCCGGCATGTATCCGTCGTCGAAGGGGGAGCGTCCGGCGTCCGGGGTGTTCCGCACGCTCATCCAGGACGCCCGCTCGGCCAACGACGAGACGATCGCCGAGGGCGCGGAGGACCGGGTCTTCTACAAGCTGCCGGTGTGGAAGCGCGTGATCGTGATGCTCGGCGGTCCGCTGATGAACCTGGTCCTGGCCGTGGTGATCTTCACGGTGCTCGTGTGCGGCATCGGCGTGCAGCAGGGGACGACGACCATCTCCGCGGTGAACGAGTGCGTGGTGCCCGCGTCGTCGACCGCCACCGAGTGCGCCCCGGACGACCCGGAGTCCCCCGCGGCGGAGGCGGGGGTGCGACCCGGTGACGTGCTGGTGTCGATCGACGGTCAGCCCGTGTCGACCTTCGAGCAGGCGACGACGATCGTCCAGGCCTCGCCCGGCGAGACGCTCGAGCTGGTGGTGCGCCGCGACGGGGCCGAGCAGACGCTGAGCCTCACGCCCATCGCGGCGGAGCGCACCATCACCGACGCGAGCGGGCGGCCCGTGCTCGACGATCAGGGCGACCCGGTCGTGCGCGAGGTCGGGTACGCGGGGATGATCTCGCAGATGGGCTTCGTGCAACAGCCGCTGAGCGCCGGACCGGAGATGGCCGCCGAGAACGTCGCGAGGGTGGCGTCGCTCATCGTCACGCTGCCCGTGCGGCTGTGGGATGTGGGTGTGTCCCTGGTCACCGGGGGCGAACGTGACCCGAACGGCCCGTTGAGCGTCGTCGGCGTCGGGCGCCTGGCCGGCGAGGTCGCGGCGACCGATGCCCCGATCCTCAACCGGTTCGCCGTCCTCCTGGGGCTGTTGGGGTCGCTCAACGTGGCGCTGTTCGTGTTCAACCTGATCCCGCTGCTGCCGCTCGACGGCGGTCACATCGTGGTCGCGCTGTGGGAGGGGATCAAGCGGGCATGGGCGAAGCTCTTCCGGCGCCCGCCGCCCGCACCCGTGGACGCCACCCGGCTGGTGCCGCTGACGGTGGTGGTGGCCGTCCTGCTGATCGGGATGGGCGCGCTGCTCCTCGTCGCCGACCTGTTCAACCCCGTCAAGCTGCTCGGCTGACCGGCCCGGCGCCGGCGCCGGTCACGCGAGGGCGTACGACACCAGGCGTTCGAGCGTGCGGATGCCGTCGCGCGACAGGATCGACTCCAGGTGTCCCTGCACGGACGCGAAGCGCGGGCCGCGGAGTGCGAACACGTCGCCGGAGCCCGGGTCGGCGGAGACCTCCGCATCCCCGATCCTCGTGGCACCGGGTGTCACACGCGCGGTGAAGGTGTTGTAGAACCCGATCGAGGCGTCCTCGCAGAACACGGGCACCGACTTCTGCAGTCCCTGATGCGGGGCGGCCAGCGGGACCAGCGCTGCGCCCTGACGGTCCGCGAGGATCTGGTGGCTCAGGCACACGGCGAGCAGGGGGGCCTCGGCGTCGAGCCGTCGCTCCACGACCGCGCGCATCCGGGCGATCCGCGCGCTGCCGGTGTCGCGGGGGTCGCCGGGGCCGGGGCCTGCGACGACGAGGTCGGCCGCGGCCACTGCGTCGTCGGTCACGGCATCCCAGGCGGAGATCGTCACGTCCAGGCCGAGGTGACGCAGCTGGTGGGCGAGCATCGTGGTGAAGCGATCCTCGGCATCGACCACGAGGGCGGAGCGCCCCGTGAACGGGCCGGTGAACTCTTCGCCCTGCGGGTTCAGCCAGAACTCGGCGAGGCGGGCGTTGCGGGAGGACAGCAGCGCGGCGATCTCCGGGTCGTCGGCGAGGGAGCGGCGTGCACCGGGGGCATCGGCGTCGCTGCGAGCCTCGGCCGCGCGGTCGCGGTCGATCGCCCCGATGGCGCCGAGCACGCCCGCCGCCTTGCCGTGGGTCTCGGACACCTCGCCGTGCGGGTCGGAGTGGCGCACGAGGGTCGCGCCGACGGGGACGCTGAGCTCGCCGTCGGCGAGATACACGGTCCGGATGAGGATCGGGGCGTCGAGGTCGTGCCCGCCGTCGGCGTTTGGGGTGAACAGCGCTGCGACGCCCGAGTAGTAGCCGCGGGGCTTCTTCTCGTGGCGACGGATCACCGCGCACGCGTTCTGCATCGGTGAGCCCGTGACCGTGGGAGCGAACATCGTCTCGCGGAGGATGTCGCGCGGATCCATGCCGCTGCGTCCGCGGAGCATGTACTCCGTGTGGGTGAGGCGGGACATCTCCTTGAGGTGCGGGCCGGTGATGCGCCCGCCGTCGGCGCAGACGGCGCTCATCATCTTGAGCTCCTCGTCCACCACCATGAACAGCTCCTCGGTCTCCTTGGTGGAGGCGAGGAAGTCGGCGAGGGTCTCCTTGGTCGAGCCCCCGGCCGGATGCCGGAAGGTGCCGGAGATGGGGTTCATGGTGACGACGCCCTCACGCGCGACGACGTGCGCCTCCGGGCTCGCGCCGACCGCGATCCGCCCCGGGGTGACCACCGCGAACGTCCAGTACGCCCCGCGCTCATGCGCGAGCAGGGCACGGAACCACGTGAGGGCGGCCGTGCGGTCGTCGGTGTCGATGCTGGCGGTGTAGTCGCGGCGGATCACGAAGTTCGCGCCCTCGCCGCGTCCGATCTCGTCGGAGATGACCGTCTCGACGATGGCCGCGTACTCCTCGTCGGCGATGTCGAAGCCGCCGTCGCGCAGGGGGACCGACGAGGTCGGCAGCGCATCGAGCACCGCAGGCGTCGGCAGGTGCAGGTGCTCGTCCACCACGATGCAGCGCAGGGGAGCGCCGTCGTCCTGCGCGACGAAGCCGCGCTCGCGCACCTGGCGGTAGGGCACCAGTGCGAACACCTCACGCGGCACGCCGTCCGCGGTGAGCGGGATGTCGGCGAGCAGGTCGACGTCGACGACCTCGCCCGTGAGCAGCTCGACGGAGTCGGCGCCGTCGCGCGCGATGAGCACGAAGGATGCGGACGGATCGGCGCTGAGCTCGGCGAGTCGTGAGAGGGTCATCGATGTCTCCTGTGCAGGGCTCCGGCTCGGCGCAACGAAAAGACCGCCCCGGAGGCGGTCTGGATTCGTGGGAACGCGAACACCGCCTAGGAGGCGGGCCACCAGGTGAGGTTCGCGAGCATGGGGCGAAACTACCACACGCGGCACCCGCGACCCGGGCGGATGACGGGCCGCGCATCCAGCCCGCGTGCATCCGGGCGGCGTAGGCTGAGGGGGTGCCAGCTGTGAACCTTGGGATGCCTCGCATCCCCGAAGTCCTCGCCCCGCGCCGCAAGTCCCGCCAGATCAAGGTCGGCAAGGTGCTCGTGGGCGGCGACGCCCCCGTCAGCGTGCAGTCGATGACGACCACCAAGACGACCGACATCAACGGGACCCTGCAGCAGATCGCCGAGCTCACCGCCTCCGGGTGCGAGATCGTGCGCGTCGCCGTGCCGTCCCAGGACGACGCCGACGTGCTGCACATCATCGCGAAGAAGAGCCAGATCCCGGTGATCGCCGACATCCACTTCCAGCCGAAGTACGTGTTCCAGGCGATCGATGCGGGCTGCGCGGCCGTGCGGGTGAACCCGGGCAACATCCGGAAGTTCGACGACCAGGTGGGCGCGATCGCCAAGGCGGCGCAGGACGCGGGTGTCTCGCTGCGGATCGGCGTGAACGCCGGGTCCCTCGACCGCCGCCTGCTGGAGAAGTACGGCAAGGCCACGCCCGAGGCGCTCGTCGAGAGCGCGGTCTGGGAGGCGTCCCTGTTCGAGGAGCACGACTTCCACGATTTCAAGATCTCCGTCAAGCACAACGACCCGGTCGTCATGGTCAAGGCGTACCGCCTCCTGGCCGAGCGGGGCGACTGGCCCCTGCACCTCGGCGTGACCGAGGCCGGGCCGGCGTTCCAGGGCACGATCAAGAGCGCGACGGCCTTCGGCATCCTGCTCGGTGAGGGCATCGGCGACACCATCCGCGTGTCGCTGTCGGCGCCGCCCGCCGAAGAGGTGAAGGTCGGCCACCAGATCCTGCAGTCGCTGAACCTGCGGGAGCGCAAGCTCGAGATCGTGTCGTGCCCGTCGTGCGGTCGCGCACAGGTCGACGTGTACACGCTCGCGGAAGACGTGACCGAGGGTCTCAAGGACATGACGGTGCCGCTGCGTGTCGCCGTCATGGGCTGCGTCGTGAACGGTCCCGGTGAGGCCCGCGAGGCCGACCTGGGCGTCGCCTCCGGCAACGGCAAGGGGCAGATCTTCGTGAAGGGCGAGGTCATCAAGACCGTGCCCGAAGAGGACATCGTCGCGACGCTGATCGAGGAGGCGAACCGCATCGCCGCCGAGATGGGCCCGGACGCACCGCTCGGCACCGCGCAGGTCGTTACGGCCTGACCGTCGTCCGCACCCCGATCGCCATCCCCGCCGTACCGCACAGGAGAAGCATGTCCTCGCCCACCGTCGTGACCTTCGCCACCGGCTCCACGAGTGGAGAGGGCGTCGTCACCCACGTCGAGAGGACGCCGGAGGGCGTGGTGGTCGTGGTGGACGAGACCCCGTTCCACCCCGTCGACCACACCTGGCCCGACCAGCCGGGTGACGCCGGGACCCTCACGGTCGACGGCTCCTCCGTGGCCGTGGTGGAGGCCGTCATGGCGGCCGTGTCCGACGACGGCACGTTCGCGGTGGGTGCCGACATCCCCGTCAAGCGCGGGGCGGAAGGGTGGACCTGGCTGGTCGGCCACCGCCTCACGGGCGACGCCCCGGCGGCCCTGGTCCCCGGGGTCGCCGCGCGGCTGGACGTCGATGCAGACCGTCGCGCTGGCCTGAGCCGCGGGCACACCGCCTGTCATCTCGCGTCCCTCGCCCTCGACCTCGCGGTCGCCGACCTGTGGCGCAAGGACCCGGGCGCCGACGCCCTCGGCACCCCCGACTTCGAGGGGCGCGCCAACCAGACGAGCCGCATCCACGCGGATGGCGCCGTCGACGAGTACCGCCTGGGCAAGAGCCTGCGCCGCGCGGGCTTCGACACCGAGACCTTCGCGTCGACCCTCGCCGACCGCGAACAGCGGATCAACGCACAGCTCGAGGCATGGGTCGAGTCCGCCGCCGCGAGCCGCGTCGAGACCGAGGGTCCGACGATCGTGGACCGTCGCCGCTGGCACTGCGAGCTGCCGGAGGGCGAGGCCGTGATCCTGTGCGGGGGCACCCACGCGCACTCGCTCGACGAGTTCGTCGCGATCCGGGTGGCGTTGGACCTGTCGGATCCTCAGCTGCTCGTCATGACGACGACCGCGACTCCCGGGGCCTGAACTCTTCGGCGACGCCCTCGAACTCCACCTCGCCCTTCGCGATGTCCGCGCGCGCCACGCGCACGCGGAGGCGATCGCCCGGCTTCACGCCGACGGGAGCGGGGGCGCTCGCCGTGACCGCGGGCTCGGCGATCTGGATGGTCACGCGCTCGCCGCGATCCTCAACGACGGTGGCGTCGAGCTCGGTGCCGACCAGCGGGGTCAGCAGCGCCGCCTCCACGGCGTTGACGGTACCGGACGCCAGCCGGGAGGCGCGCTGACCGGACTCCTGCATCAGGCCTGGCAGATCGGCGAGCGAGTCACGCACCCATGCCGGTACGGGTGCGCCGCTCGAGACCGCCAGGCAGATCGCCAGCGACCACCGGTCGACGAGTCGCCGCAGGGGCGCGGTCGCATGCGCGTAGGGGGCGGCGATGGCGGCCTGGACGGCGTCGTCCGGAGCCGTGCCGTCGAACACCAGATAGCCCGCGCCGCGGAACAGTGACGACGCGGCTTCGAGCACGGGCAGCGTCAGGGGGTCGTCCCTGTCCAGACCGCGCAGGAACTCGCCATAGGTGCCGTCGGTCCACGGGCGACCGAGGGCGATCGTCTGCAGGCGGAACGTCTCGAAGGCGGCATCGTCGGGCTCCGGCATCGTGCGCAGGATGCCGACGCCCGCACCCAGCATCAGCTGCGCTGCCGCCATCCCCGTCATGATCGACAGCTGAGCGTTCGCCTCCTCGATCGGGAGGGGACGGCGACGCACGATCGCGTAGCTGCCGTCCTCCGCGCGCACGACCTCCTCGTCGGGGAGGTTGAGGCTGGCCCCGCCACGCTTCCGCTCCCGCTCGAGCCGAAGGGCGCCGATCTCCGGGAGGAGCGCCGCTGGTCCACCCTCGCCGCGATCGAGGGCGGCCTGCGTCGTCGCGTAGTCGAGCTGGGCGCGGGAGCGGATGAGCGCCCGTTCGAGCCGGAAGTCGCTGACCTCCCCGGTCTCGTCCAGCGCGAAGGTCCACACCAGCGCGGGGCGGTCGGCGTCGGCGAGGAGGGAGGCGCGGTCCTCGCTGAGCACGGGAGGGTGCAGCGGGATCGTGCCGTCCGCCGCGTACAGGGTCTGTCCGCGCCGACGGGCTTCCGCATCGACCGCCCCGCCGGGCTCGACGAAACCGGGGACATCCGCGATCGCGTAGCGCACGGTGTACCCCGACGAGGTCTTCTCCAGGTGGAAGGCCTGATCGAGGTCGCGCGAGCCCGCCGGGTCGAGCGTCGCGAAGGGGATGTCGCGCAGGTCGAGCTCGGGTGTGGATCCGCTGGCGCGCTCGGCCTCGGCGAGCACGTCGGGTGGGAACGAGGTGGGGGCGTCGAGCGCTTCGCGGAGGTCGGCGAGCGCGGCGGCGAGCTCGGTCTGGGCGGCGGAGGGAGCGACATGGGACCGGCGCTGAGGCATGGCTCCCACCCTAGGCCGAGAAGCCCCGGTCTCCGGAGGCGTTCTGTCGGTGGTGGCGCGTAACATTTCACCGAAGACGTCAGGGTGACGCCGGAAGGGACAGCCATGAAAGCACTCGTCTACCACGGAGCCGGTGAGAAGCGATGGGAGGAGGTTCCGGATCCGACCATCCTGGCGCCGACCGACGCGATCGTCCGCATCGAGACCACGACCATCTGCGGCACCGACCTGCACATCCTCAAGGGCGATGTCCCGGCCGTGACCGAGGGGCGCATCCTCGGTCACGAGGGTGTCGGGGTGATCACCGAGGTCGGAGGAGCCGTGACCGATCTCGCCGTGGGGGACCGCGTCATCATCTCGTGCATCACCTCGTGCGGGAAGTGCGACTTCTGCACCGCCGGGCTGGCATCGCACTGCCGAGCCGAGGAAGGGGCGTCGGGGATCGGCTGGATCCTCGGGCACCTGATCGACGGCACGCAGGCGGAGCTGGTGCGGATCCCGTTCGCCGAGACCTCGCTGCACCGGCTTCCGGATGGCGTCTCCGCCGAGACGGCGGTCGTGCTCAGCGACATCCTTCCCACGGGCCACGAGATCGGGGTGCAGTACGGCGGCGTGAAGGCGGGCGACGTGGTCGCCGTCGTCGGCACCGGGCCGGTGGGCCTCGCGGCGATCATGACCGCGCAGCTCTACGGGCCGAGCAAGATCATCGCGATCGACCTCGACGCGAACCGTGTCGAGCAGTCCAGACTCTTCGGGGCCACGCACGGCGTGGTCGCCGGCGCCGAGGACTGGCGCGATCAGGTGCTCGCCCTGACCGACGGGCTCGGCGTCGACGTCGCGATCGAAGCCGTGGGTGTTCCGGCGACCTGGGGCATGGCGCTGGACATCGTGCGCCCCGGCGGGCACGTCGCCAACGTCGGAGTCCACGGCGCACCCGTCGACTTCCCGATCGATCGCCTGTGGATCCAGAACCTCACCATCACGACGGGCCTGGTGAACGCCGACACGGCGCGCATGCTCACCCGGCTCGTCGCCGAGGGTCGGATCGACCCGGCGGTGTTCGTCAGTCACCGCTTCGCGCTGGACGCCATCGAACAGGCGTACGACACGTTCGCGCGGGCCGCGGAGACGAAGGCGCTGAAGGTGGTGCTCACCGCCTGAACGCACAGGGGACAGAGGGTCGGCATGGGGGGATGCCGACTCTTAGCATCCGTCGGCGCCCCGCGACCGGGCGAGACATCATCCCCACCACTGCGGCCCTCGCGTCCGTGCCGGGCGTTAGCGTGGGGACATGACCACTGCTGCGAAGGCTCAGACCCTTGTCGGACTCTATGACGCGCCGGAGATCCTCCGCGTGGTGAACGTGTGGGACGTCGTGTCGGCGCGCGCGGTCGCCGCTCTGCCCGAGACGAAGGCGATCGCGACCGCCGGACACGGCATCGCCGCGACCTTCGGCTACGACGACGGCTCCACCCCGCGCGAGCTGATGATCGACATGGTGGGACGCATCGCCGCCGCCGTGCAGGTCCCGGTCACCGCCGACCTCGACGACGGCTACGGCGACGCGGGGGAGACCACGCGGCTCGCGATCGCCGCCGGTGTCGTCGGGGCGAACGTCGAAGACCGGCTGAAGCCGCTCGACGAGTCGGTGGCCGCGGTCGAGGCGATCGTGAAGGCGGCCGAGGCGGAGGGCGTGCCGTTCGCGCTCAACGCCCGCACCGACGCGTTCGTGCGCGCGGGGCACCGTCCCGTCCAGGAGAGCGTCGCCGATGCGATCCAGCGCGGCCGCGCTTTCCTCGACGCGGGAGCGACGGCCGTGTTCGTGCCCGGGATCCTCGACGCGAACGTGACGCGGCAGCTCGTCGAGGGCATCGGCGAGCGCAAGGTGAGCGTCATCGGCATCCCCGGTGCGCTCGCCGCCTCGGAGTACGAGAAGCTCGGCGTCGCCCGCATCTCGTACGGTCCGCTGCCGCAGCGGGTCGCGCTCACGGCGCTCCAGGAGCTGGCGGAGAGCCTGTACGCGGGCGGCGTCGTCCCGCAGGGCCTGCCCGCCCTGAACTGACGCGGCGGGACGGGGGACCACGGCTCACTACACTTGAGCCGTGGTCACTCGTCTCTCGAACTTCTTCCTCCGTACACTCCGTGAAGACCCTGCCGGTGCAGAGGTCGCCAGTCACAAGCTGCTGATCCGCGCCGGGTACATCCGACCGCAGGCCGCGGGCATCTTCGCGTGGCTGCCGCTCGGGCTGCGGGTGAAGGCCAAGATCGAGACGGTCATCCGCGAGGAGATGGCCGCCGCGGGTGCCCAGGAGGTGCACTTCCCGGCGCTGATGCCGCGGGAGGCTTACGAGGCGACGGGTCGCTGGGAGGAATACGGCGATCTGCTGTTCCGCCTCCAGGACCGCAAGGGGGGCGACTACCTGCTCGCCCCGACGCACGAGGAGGCCTTCACCCTGCTGGTGAAGGACCTGTACTCGTCGTACAAGGACCTGCCGCTGACGATCTACCAGATCCAGGACAAGTACCGCGACGAGGCGCGGCCCCGCGCCGGCCTGCTCCGCGGACGCGAGTTCACGATGAAGGACGCCTACTCGTTCGACGCCTCGGACGAGGGGTTGGACGTGAGCTACCAGTCTCAGCGCGACGCCTACGAGCGGATCTTCCAGCGCCTGGGACTCGAGTACGTGATCGTGCAGGCGGATGCGGGCGCGATGGGCGGCTCGCGCAGTGAGGAGTTCCTCCACCCCACCCCCGTCGGCGAGGACACGTTCGTGCGCAGCGCCGGTGGTTACGCGGCGAACGTGGAAGCGTTCACGACCGAGGTGCCTGCGCCCGTGCCGTTCGACGCCGACGCGACTCCGGTGATCTTCGACTCGCCCGACACCCCCACCATCGAGACGCTCGTCTCGCACTGCAACCGTGAGCTGGAGGGCGAGTACACGGCGGCGGACACGCTCAAGAACGTCGTGCTCGCGCTGACGCACCTCGACGGCACCCGCGAACTCGTCATCGTGGGCATCCCCGGCGACCGCGAGGTGGACGAGAAGCGCGCCGAGGTCGCCTTCGCTCCCGCCGAGGTCGAGACCGCGACCGCGGACGACTTCGAGAACAACCCGCTGCTCGTCAAGGGCTACATCGGTCCGTGGTCGCCCACGGGCGCGGTGCTGGGGGAGGAGTCCGCCACCGGCATCCGGTACCTCGTCGACCCGCGGGTGAGCGAGGGCACCAGCTGGATCACCGGGGCGAACATCGACCAGAAGCACGCCCACTCCGTCGTGATGGGCCGCGACTTCGCCGCCGACGGCATCGTCGAGATCGCGAACGTGCGCGCGGGTGACCCCGCGCCCGACGGCTCCGGTCCGGTCGAGCTCGCGCGCGGCATGGAGATCGGCCACGTCTTCCAGCTCGGTCGCAAGTACGCCGAGGCGCTGGGACTGAAGGTGTTGAACGAGAACGGCAAGCTCGTGACGGTGACGATGGGCTCGTACGGCATCGGTGTCACGCGCATCCTCGCGATCATCGCCGAGCTGAACAACGACGACAAGGGACTGATCTGGCCCGCGTCCGTCTCCCCGTTCGACGTCCAGGTGGTGGCGGCGGGCCGCGACCAGGTGGCCTTCGACGTCGCGGAGGTGATCTCGCAGCGGCTGGAGAGCGCGGGACTCGATGTCCTCTACGACGACCGTCCGAAGGTCTCGCCCGGCGTCAAGTTCGGCGACGCCGAGCTCGTCGGTGTGCCGCGCATCCTGATCGTGGGTCGCGGTGCCGCCGAAGGACAGGTCGAGCTGTGGGATCGGCGCAGCGGCGAGCGTGACGCGCTGTCCATCGAGGAGGCGGTCGCGCGGCTCACGTCGCGCTGACCTCGGTGACCGCGCGGCTCAGCAGGTGATGCGGCCGTGATCCATGGTGTCGTCCGGGGTGTCGTGGGTCACGAGGGCTTTCAGCGCCCCGGCGGCCATCGCGATCTTCCCCTTGGCGGGTTCCCAGAACTCGGTGACCCGCGGGGTGACCCGCAGGAGGGCGATGCCCGGCGTCTCCAGGCCGTCGGCGAACCAGATGTCGAGTGACGGCGAGTAGAGCTCTTCCATCTTGGCGCGGTCGTGCACGACCTCCGCGGTTCCGGCGACGGAGACGTAGCGCATGCCCTTGGAGTCGCAGTACGCGAGCCCCACGTCGTGGTTGCGGCGTGCCTCATCGACCTTCTCGGTGTCCTCCGCGGTGAAGAACCAGATGTCTCCCGCGTCGTCCATCTGCCGGGTGGACATCGGGCGGCTCAGGAGGTGGCCGTCCTCGTCGACGGTGGTGAGCATCGTGATGTCGATGTCCTCCACGAGCTCGGAGACGCGGGCGAGGGCTTCAGGTCCGGTGATCTCGGTCATGGAGCCAGGATGCCCCCGCCAGGTCGCCGCCGCAGGGGCGTTGACAGGGGCGGACGAGCGTGCTGACGCCGCGCGTGGTGCTCCGCCGCGCGGACGGCGTTGCGGGGCCCGATCGCGTGCGAACATGACACGCTGGTGACATGGCCGAACAGTCCCTTCCTCCCGCGCTCACGTCCGAGATCAACGCCGTGCTGGACGAGGCGGGCGTGCACGCGGATCGGCGCCTGGTGATGCGGATGCTCCGGACCGCGCTGCAGCTGGGGGAGGACGGCACGGATCGCCTCGACCTCAAGATCGCCTCGGCGGCGCTGGCCGAGATGCGCGACGCCTTCCGTCTGTTCGCACCATTCCGCGGTGTGCCGAAGGTGACGGTGTTCGGCTCTGCCCGCACGCGCCAGGACGACCCGCTGTACGTGCAGGCGCGGGACGTGGCCGCCGCGCTCGCCCGCGATGGCTGGATGGTGGTCACGGGTGCCGGCCCCGGGATCATGCAGGCCGCGGCGGAGGGGGCGGGCCCCGCGCTGTCGCTCGGTGTCTCGATCCGGCTGCCCTTCGAGGAGAAGGCCAACGCTGTCGTCGCAGGTCAGGACCAGGTGGTCGCGATGAAGTACTTCTTCACGCGCAAGCTGATGCTGATCAAGGAGTCGAGCGGGTTCCTCTGCCTTCCCGGCGGGTTCGGGACGCTGGACGAGATGTTCGAACTCCTCACGCTCCAGCAGACGGGGAAGGCGGAGCCGACGCCCATCGTCCTGCTCGACGAGAAGGGCGGGTCGTTCTGGGAGGGGATGCGTCGCTTCGTCGACGAGCACCTCGCGCCGATGGGCGTGATCTCGGAGGGCGACTTCGATCGGGTCGTGATCACCGATTCCGTGGAGGCGGCGAGGGCGGAGATCACGGGCTTCTGGCGCAACTACGACTCATTGCGCTGGGTGGGTGACACGCTGGTGCTGCGGCTGCGCGCGGAACCGACCGAGGCCGAGGTGGCGGAACTGAACGACGCGTTCGGCTCGATGCTGTCGGACGGTCGCATCGAGCGGACGCCACCGCTGCCTCCCGAGGCGGCCGACGACGATCGCCTCGACCTGCCGCGTCTGATGCTGCACCTGGATCAGCGCCAGGTCGGAAACCTGTTCCGCCTCATCGGGGCGATCAACGCGCTGCCGTCCGCCCCGACCGCCTGACCCGCCCCCGCCCCTGCCGCGCGGCCGGGGTCTCCGACGCACGGTATCGTTGTACGGATGTCGCGCGTGCGATCAGGCGCGACGAGAGCTGAATAGGGAGGCCGTCATGGACATCGAACTGAGTCTGCTGCGAGGGATCGAGAAGGAGAAGGCGATCCCGTTCGACGAGCTCGTCGCGATCATCGAGCAGGCGATCCTGACCGCGTACTCCAAGCACGTGTCGCCCGAGGGGGCGGCGCCCGAGGGCGTCCGCGTCGAGCTCGACCGTACGACCGGGCACGTCGCCGTGCTGCAGGTCGTCCGCGACGAGGAGGGCGCGGTCATCGGCGAGGAGGACGCGACCCCCGACGACTTCGGGCGCATCGCCGCCTTCGCCGCCAAGCAGGTCATCAGCCAGCGCCTCCGGGACATCGCCGACGACGCCGTGCTGGGCGAGTTCAAGGGGCGTGAGGGCGATATCGTCGCCGGCGTCATCCAGCAGGGGCCCAACCCGCGGATGATCCACGTCGACCTCGGCTCGGTCGAGGCGATCCTCCCGCCGGAGGAGCAGGTGCCCGGCGAGGAGTACACGCACGGCTCGCGTCTGCGCGTGTACGTCACGAGCGTCGCCAAGGGGCTCAAGGGGCCGCAGATCACCGTGTCGCGCACCCACCCGGGCCTCGTCCGCAAGCTGTTCGCGCTCGAGGTGCCGGAGATCGCAGCCGGACTGGTCGAGATCGTCTCGCTCGCGCGGGAGGCCGGTCACCGTACGAAGATCGCCGTGCGCGCGAACGACCCGTCGATCAACGCGAAGGGCGCGTGCATCGGCGAGCTCGGGCGCCGCGTACGCGCCGTCACGGAGGAACTGTCCGGCGAGAAGATCGACATCGTCGACCACGACCCCGACCTCGCGACCTTCGTCGCCCATGCGCTGTCACCGGCGAAGGTCACGAGCTCGTTCGTGCTCGACGCCTCCACCAAGGCGGTCAGGGCGCTCGTGCCGGACTACCAGTTGTCCCTCGCGATCGGCAAGGAGGGGCAGAACGCCCGCCTCGCCGCCAAGCTGACCGGCGCGAAGATCGACATCCAGCCGGACAGCGTCCTCGACTGATCGGACTCCGCGGCCCGCCACGCCCCGGGGCGGGCGAACGCGGACGGAACGCAGGTGTAAGATGGATCCCGTACGAATGTGCGTCGGTTGTCGCACGCGTGCTCCCCGCTCCGCCCTGCTCAGGGTGGTGAGCCAGAACAACACCCTCGTCCTCGATGAGCGTGCTGTCCTGCCGGGACGAGGCGCGTGGGTGCATCCGACACAGGAATGCATGGATGCCGCCCTGCGGCGCCGTGCTTTCGGACGTGCACTCCGTGTGTCCGCCACTCTGGACACGCAGACCATCGAACAGCATCCGCTGAGAACCAAAGGCTGAACGGCTATGGAAACAAAGTGAACGGCTCGAAATGAGACCCGTCCGCGACTAATGGTCTGCCCTGTCTGGGCAGACCGACCCAGACAGGAGAATTGTGGCTGGTAAACCACGCGTACATGAGATCGCCGCTGAACTCGGCGTCGACAGCAAGGTCGCCCTCGCGAAGCTCAAGGAGCTCGGCGAGTTCGTGAAGAGCCCGTCGTCGACGGTCGAGCCGCCGGTGGCGCGCAAGCTGCGCGCCGCGATCGAGGCCGACCCGTCGCTCAAGGCGTCCGGCGAGCCCGCGGCGGCCAAGCCCGGGCCCAAGCCCGCGGCGAGGAGC
>NZ_SSDO01000341.1:0-8836 GCF_004794395.1 Microbacterium sp. K41
CGGAGGGCGCGACGGTCGTCCCGCCGTTCCCCGTCGAGGCCGTCGACACCACCGCCGCGGGCGACGCCTACGCGGGCTACCTCGGTGCCGCCCTCGCGAGCGGCAGCACCCTCACCGACGCCGTGCGCCTGGCGACCGCCGCCGGCGCCCTCGCCGTCACGAAGCAGGGCGCGTCGCCGAGCCTTCCGCACCGCGCCGAGGTCGACGCGTTCCTCACCGAGCGCGAGACCGCCCCCGTCGCGAACTGACCAGCCAGGAGCACCGATGCGCAAGACGTCCACCACGATCAACCCCGCCCTGTCCCGGGTGATCAGCGAGACCGGCCACACCGACACGATCGTCGTGACCGACGCCGGCCTTCCCATCCCCCCGGGGTCGGAGCGCATCGACCTGGCCTACCGCCCGGGCGCCCCCGCCTTCCTCGACGTGCTCGACACCGTGCTCGCCGAGCTCGTGGTGGAGGGCGTCACGGTATCCGCGGAGGTCGCGGAGAAGAGCCCGGAGGTGCTGGATGCTCTGCGCGAGCGCTTCGCCGGGATGGGCTTCGAGATCGAGCTGGTGCCGCACGTCGAGTTCAAGCAGCGCACCCGCACGGCACGGGCGTTCGTGCGCTCCGGCGAGTTCACCCCGTATGCGAACGTGATCCTGCACGCGGGGGTGGCGTACTGATGACCACCGTCGAGGACGCGATCGACCGCCACTCCGCCGCCCCCATGTACGACCAGCTGCGGCAGCTGATCATCGACGGCATCGCCCGCGACGGCCTGCAGCCCGGCGACCCGCTGCCCGGCGAGCACCGCCTGTGCGAGCGCTACGGCATCTCGCGCACGGTCGTGCGCCAAGCGCTCGCGCAGCTCGAGCACGAGGGGCTGGTCGAGCGGGTGAAGGGCAAGGGCACGTTCGTCTCCCGCCCGCGCACGAGCGAGAGCCTGGTGCACACCCTCGTCGGCCTGTACGACGACGTGGAGCGTCGCGGCGGGCACGTGCACAGCGACGTGCTGCGGCACGAGCAGACCGTGGCCGACGAGGAGGTCGCGCTGGCGCTGGAAGTGCCGGTCGGGTCGCCCGTGGTGGCGCTCGAGCGGCTGCGGCACGTCGACGGGGAGCCCTGGTCGCTGTCGACCACGTGGATGCCCGAGGCCGTCGGCGGGGTCACGCTCGGCGCCGACCTGACCGAGGGGTCGCTGTACCGGCTGCTGGCGATGCACGGCATCGTGGCGACGCACGGCGTGCGCTCCGCGGAGGCGACCGTCGCCACGCACGAGCAGGCGCAGCACCTGGGCGTCAGCGCCGGCTCGGCCCTGCTCCGGCTGCGCAGCGTCAGCCGCAGCGAGGACGGCACGCCCATCGAGTACTTCATCGCCTACCACCGCGGCGACCGTTCGCGCTTCGAGTTCCAGTTGCAGCAGGAGCAGTCGCAGGCGTCGCTGCTGCACGTCGACGGCGACGGCGGGGCCTCGCCCGCGGGTACCGTCGGCTGAGGGCAGCCCCACTACGCTCGAAGACATGAGCGACTGGACCAGCACCGCGATCGCCCTGCTGGAAGCCGACGCGAATCGCAGCGCCGACACGCACCTGCACCTGTTCCCGCTGCCGGCCGAGTGGGGCATCGACCTGTACCTGAAGGACGAGTCGGTGCACCCGACGGGCTCGCTCAAGCACCGGCTGGCGCGGTCGCTGCTGCTGTACGGGCTGGTGAACGGGCGCATCCGCGAGGACACGACGCTGGTGGAGTCGTCGAGCGGGTCGACCGCCGTGTCCGAGGCGTACTTCGCGCGGATGCTCGGTCTGCCGTTCATCACCGTGGTACCCCGGTCGACCGTGCAGGAGAAGATCGACCTGATCGAGTTCTACGGCGGGACCTGTCACTTCGTGGACCGCGCAGAGGACATGTCGCCGGAGGCCCAGCGCCTGGCGTCGGTGTGCGGCGGCCACTACCTCGACCAGTTCACGTTCGCGGAGCGCGCGACGGACTGGCGCGGCAACAACAACATCGCGGAGAGCGTGTTCAGCCAGCTCGCCCAGGAGCGGCATCCGATCCCGCGGTGGATCGTCATGGGTGCGGGCACCGGCGGCACGAGCGCGACCTTCGGCCGCTACGTGCGCTACCGCCGGCACGACACCCGGATCGCGGTGGTCGACCCCGAGGGCTCCGCCTTCTACGACGGCTGGGCCGGGACCGTCGACCCGCCCGCCGGGCGCCCGAGCCGCATCGAGGGCATCGGCCGCCCCCGCGTGGAGGCATCCTTCGTCCCGACCGTGATCGACGAGATGATCCAGGTGCCCGACGCGGGCTCGATCGCCGCGATCCGCCTGCTGCGCGAGCGCACACTGCACTGGGCGGGCGGCTCCACCGGCACCAACCTCTCCGGTGCGTTCCAGCTCATCGCTCGCATGCGAGCCGCGGGTGAGTCCGGCAGCGTCGTGACCCTCATCTGCGACAGCGGCGTGCGCTACGCCAACACCTACTACTCCGACGAGTGGGTCGCGCAGCAGGGGTGGGACCTCGCCCCGCACCGCGCCCGCCTCGAGCACTTCCTGGCGACCGGGGTCTGGGCGGACTGACGCTCGCGGTGCCGGGTCAGCCGAGCTCGCCGGAGCCGTAGGGTCGCACCGGCTGCTGCTTCTGGAACTCGTATTCCCCGCCCTGGCGCCCGCCGAACGGACGACCGTGGTCGGCGAACTCCTCCCGGTAGTAGGCGAGGCGCCAGGTGCCCAGCTCGATCCGCGAGCCCGTGCGGAGGATGCGCGCGCCGTCCGAGCTGTGCGGCAGGTTCGGCCACCCGCCGCCGGTGGGGGCGTGCGGGTACAGCACGTACTCGTCGTCCTCGTTGTGCCGGATCTCGGCGTGCACCGCTTCGAGTCCGTCGAGCCGCAGATCGGCGTCGGGACTCGAGCCGATCACGGTCCGGTCGGGCAGCAGGTCGAACTCGCGCGGACGACTGCGGTCCCAGTCGCCCGAGCCGACCGAGAAGATCAGGCGCGGGCGTCCCGAGCCGGGCAGGTAGTGCGTCGTGGTCACGCGACGGCGGACGTGGCGCACCACGGTGGGCACGAGCGGGAACAGCGTGCCGGGCGGGATGGAGAGCAGCGAGCCGCCGCCGCGGTCGCGGTCGCGGCGCTGCAGTTCCGTCAGCAACGTGGTGAGGTGGCCGAGCCGGATGTGCGGTGATCCCGCGACCGCGCGACCCACGGGTCCCGACCGCACGTCGCCGAGCTCCACCAGGGTGCCGCGCGGTCCCTCCACCCGCACCCGGATGCCGCGGCGCGCGAGGCCGTCCGCGACGGGGGCGAGCTGCGCGAGGTCGCGGCGACCCATGCCGCCGAGGGTGGACGTGTCCGCGATCGTGATGACGACCTCGCGTCCCGCCGCGTGCACGGTGAACCGCGTGGGGGTGTCGTCGTCCGGGCCGCGGTGCTCGACCTCCAGGTCGATGTCGAGGCGGATCATGGTCGTATCCGCTCAGGCGGCGTGCGGTCCGTCGGTGGCGCGGTCGCTCGTGGTCACCCGCAGGGTGCCGGTGAACTTCCAGGTGGCGCGGGGCGCGTCGGGGCCGATGTCGCGCGGCACCTCGACGGTCATGTCCTCGAAGGTGTAGTTCACCGCCGCTCCTCGGCCGGTCAGGTACGCCCACATCTCCCGGCCGAGATCGGTCCAGTCGGTGATGGAGGCGCCGGTCGGGCCGGTGGAAGACGAGAACAGTTCGGCGGGGTGGTTCGTGTCGCTCATGGCGTGCTCCTTTGCCGGGTCCGGGTGTGTGGATGCGATTATGCGCGCGGTCCCGATCGAAGTCCATCAGTTTCTGGGCACCGTCTAAAAAAGCACCACCGGGACCGGAGAGTGCCGACAAGATCGGGTTCGGGTGCATCCGCCGACCGCCCTGGCCCGGAATAAGGGGGCAATGGGTGGCGACCGCCGCCCCTGTTCAAGGAGGAGCATCGTGCGAAGAATCACCACAGCCGGCCTCGTCGTCGGACTACTGGCCGCAGCAGCCCTGGCCACGCCCGCGACCGCCGCGACCACCGGCAGCGCCCAGCTCTCGGTGCTGCACGCCATCCCGAACACCCCGGTCGACGTGTACGTCAACGGCGAGCGCACCATCGACGACTTCCAGCCCGGCTCACTGGCCGGTCCGCTGGAACTCCCCGCCGGCAGCTACGAGGTCGCGCTGACCGCGCCGGACGCGGCCGACGCGAGTGCGCCCGTGCTCGGCCCGGCGACGCTGACCCTCACGGCCGGTGCCAACTACACCGCCGTCGCGCACCTCACCGAGGCGGGCGACCCCGGGCTGAACCTCTTCACGAACGACACGTCCCCCACCGCACCCGGCCAGGGGCGGCTCACGGTCCGTCACGTCGCGGCCGCGCCCGCCGTCGACATCCTCGCCGGCGGCTCACCGGTGGTCGAGGACCTGACCAACCCGAACGAGGCGACGCTGAACCTGCCCGCCGGGAACGTCTCGGCCGCCGTCGCCCTCGCCGGCACCACCGACCCCGTGCTCGGCCCGCAGGACGTGGCGGTGCAGGACGGCGTGCTCACGATCCTGTACGCGTGGGGCAGCGCCGAGGAGGGCACCCTCGCCATCGCCGCACAGACGGTCTCGGGACTGCACACCAACCCCGGCGGCGTGCCCTCCGGCACCGCGGGCTACGCGGCGCAGCGGGACGCCGACACCGCCATCGTCCTGGCGACGGCACTGATCGGCCTGGCGATGATCGCGGCTGCGGGTGCGACCGTCGCCGTGCGCCGTCAGCGGATCGCGCGCCGATGAGACCGGGGGCGCTGCGCCGCCGCATCCGGCGAGGACTCCTCGCCGGATGCGGTGCCGCGTGCGCGGCGCTCCTGATCGCCTGCACCCCCGTGGGGGCGGGCGAGGTGATGACGTCGGATCCCCCCGCCGACCCCCCACGCTCGCCGTCGCCCGCCCCCACCTCGACGCTGCGCCCGGAGACGCACTCCGCCGAGCTGCCCGCACCGCAGCCCACGACCCCTCCGACCCGGCTGCGCATCCCCGACCTCGGCGTCGACATGACCGTGGTCGACGTGGGAGTGGAGCCGACAGGGCAGATGCAGCTCCCGGAGGACCCGGCGGTGGCGGGGTGGTACCGGTACGGCGCCGATGCCGCCAGCACGGCCGGACTCGTCGTGCTGGCCGCGCACGTGGACGCCGTCGGATACCCCATCGGCCCGCTCTCCCGGTTGCGTGAGCTCGGCGCCGGAGCGACCGTCGAGGTGACCGACGCGAACGGCGTGCCCCGGACCTACGCGGTGGAGTCGCTGGCCTTCTACGAGAAGGCGGCTCTCCCCACCGGGGAGCTGTTCGCCAGGGAGGGCCCGCCCGGCCTGGTCCTCATCACGTGCGGAGGACCCTTCGACAGCACGACCGGTCACTACCGCGATAATGTCGTCGCCATCGCACGGCCCGCCTGAGCACCCGCACCCGACGCCCCGAACGGAAGGGAGGCGCGCATGACCTCCGCGGACGACCCCGACGACGAGACGCAGCTCAACGAGCGCTTCGTCCGGGGCGACGAGGATGCCCTCGCCGAACTGTATCGGCGGTGGTCGCCGGTGGTGTTCACGCTCGCGTTGCGCTCCCTCGGTGATCGCGCCGACGCCGCCGACGTGACGCAGCGCACGTTCGTGTCGGCCTGGACGTCGAGAACGGGGTACGACCCGTCGAAGGCGCGCCTGAGCACGTGGCTGGTGACCATCGCCCGGCGCCGCATCGCCGACATGCACGAGTCGCGGGCCCGCATCCAGCGGCTGCAGGAGGAGATGATGCGCGTCACCTCTCCCGACGACCTCGTCAGCGCACCGGTCGACCTGTCGCAGTCCATCCTGATCGCGAACGAGATGCGGCAGCTGCGACCCGAGGCGCGCGAGGTCATGCGGCTGGCGTTCTTCGACGACCTGACGCACGAGGAGATCGCCCGGCGGCTGGACATGCCTCTGGGTACCGTGAAGAGCCACATCCGCCGGAGTCTCTCCCGAATGCGCGACCGATTGGAGGTCAACCGTGTCGCACCTTGACCCCGAGCAGCTCGCCCTGCTCGCGCTCGGCGAGCCGGTCGCCTCCGAGCGCGAGCGCGCGCACCTCGACCAGTGCCGGGCGTGCGCCGCCGAGATCGCCGACCTCGCTCACGCGGCGGGTGTCGCGCGGTCGACCGTCGCCGACGCGGAGCTGGAGTCGCCGCCCGCCGACGTGTGGGCGCGCATGCACGACGAGCTGGGCCTGCCGGAGCGGCTCCGGGCCGACCCTCTCCGCCCGGCGGAACCGACAGCGGGCGAGCCGCCCTCCGCCCCACGCCCGCAGCGCAGAACCGCCGCCCGCTGGTGGGTGCTCGCCGCCGTCACGGTCCTCGTCGTCACCGTGGGCGTGAGCACGTGGACGGCGATCTCGACCGCGCTCCGGCCGGTCACGGTCGCCACGGCGACGCTCGACCCGTTCCCCGACCACCCCGATGCGATCGGCACGGCAGAGGTGGACGAGGACCGCGACGGCGCGCGCACCCTCACGGTGTCGCTCGACGGCGAGGTCGGCTCGGAGGACTACCGGGAGGTCTGGCTCATCCGCAACGACGGGAAGGCGCTCATCAGCCTCGGCGTGCTCGACGCCGCGACCGGCGCATTCGCCATCCCCGCGAACGTCGACCTCGACGAGTACGACCTCGTCGATATCTCGTTCGAACCGGTCGACGGCGACCCGGCCCACTCGGGGAACTCCATCGTGCGCGGCACGCTCGACTTCAGCTGAGCGGAGCGCACGACGCCCGCGTCAAGGGGCATGTCCCGAACGCCGAACGCCCCCTACGCTGAGGCCATGACCACACTCATCCTCACTGTCGCGGGTGCCGACCGGCCGGGACTCGTCGCGGCGGTCGCCGACGTCGTCGACGCCCACGGCGGCAACTGGGAGAACAGCTCGCTGGCCGAGCTCGCGGGAACGTTCGCGGGCGTGATCGAGGTGTCGGTGCCGACCGACCGCGCGGGCGACCTGGAGACCGCGCTCCGGGCGATCCAGGGTCAGGGGCTCTTGACGCTGTCGGTGCTCACCGGGACCCGCGGCGTGGCGGAGGAGGACGAGGAGCGGCTGCTGGTGATGCAGGTGCTCGGCAACGACCATCCCGGGATCGTGCGGGAGGTGTCGGCCGTGCTGAACGCGCACGCGCTGAGCATCGAGGAGCTCGCGACCGAGACCCGCGATGCGGCGATGGCGGGCGGACGGCTGTTCGAGGCGTCGGTGATCGCGAAGGTGCCGCCGACGGTCGACCTCGACGCACTGCGGGCCGACCTGGAGCGACTCGCGACCGAGATCCAGGTCGACATCACCCTCGGCTGAGCGGACCCCGCCGGCGCGCACTCAGGCGGACGGCGTCTCCGCGGTCGGGACGTCGTCGAGCCCGGAGTACCGCCGCACCCAGTACTCGGTGTACGCGACGTGCGCGGATGCCGCGGCCGACGCGGCGACGGGATCGGCGGCGGCGAGGCCCCGCAGGATCGCGCGGTGCCCGGCGTCGGAGTGCACCTTGAGCTCCGCGGCGTCGTCGGGCTCCGAGATGCGGTACGCCCGGGAGCGGGAGCGCAGCACGTCGATCAGGCTGGTGAGGGCCTCGTTGCCCGCGACCGCGGAGATGCGCATGTGGAACTCGTGGTCGAGGCGTGACTGCGCCTCGAAGTCGGTCGTGGCCTCGATCTCGTCCAGCACCGCGGCGAGCGCCGCCACGGTGTCCGCGTCGATGCGGGCGGCCGCGAGTGCGGCGGCGTGGGGTTCGAGCACCCGGCGCAGCTCCGTCAGCTCCAGCACTCCCGCCATGGGCAGCAGCCCGACGGTGAGGGACAGACTGCCGATGAGGTCGGCCGCGCGCAGCTCGCTGACGTAGCTGCCCGAGCCGTGGCGCGTCTCCAGCACGCCCAGCGCCGCGAGCGTGCGGATGGCCTCGCGCAGCGATCCGCGGGAGACGCCGAGCCGTTCGCACAGCTCCCCCTCGCTGGGCAGGCGGTCGCCGGGGCGCAGCGCACCGTCGGCGATCAGCGCCCGCAGGCCGTGCAACGCCGTGTCGAGTGCGCTCATCGTCATCCTCCCTGACACCCCCGCCCCTCGTGCAGTCTGTCGGAACCGCTCCACGCGACAAACTCGTATGACAACTATGTTTCATCTTCGCGGATTCGTAGCCAAAATCGGGGCCTTGTGGCAAAGTTGTGCAACAACTCGCCCCCACTCATCGATGAGGTCCGATGCCCGCTCCGCTGTTCCCCGCTCCGCTCACGCTGAACTCCGGCCTGCGAGCGCGCGACGCCTGGCCTCTCGACCCCGCGGTCGTGCACCTCAACCACGGGTCGTTCGGCGCGGTGCCGTCGGTCGTGGTCGCGCACCAGGACGCCCTGCGTCGCCGCGCCGACCTCAGCCCGGTCGAGTGGTTCCCCCGCATCGCCGAGCGCGTGCAGGACGCCAGGGAGCGCACCGCCCCGTTCGTCGGCGCCCGGGCGGACGACAGCGTCTTCGTGCCCAACGCCTCCGCCGCGGCGACCGTCGTGTACAACGCGCTGCGACTCGAGCACGGCGACGAGATCCTGGTGACGGATCAGGGCTACGGCGCGATCACCATGGGGGCGGAACGCCTCGCCCGCCGCTTCGGGGCGACCGTCCGCACCGTCGCCCTCCCGCTGCTCGCGCCCGACGACGAGATCGTGCAGCTGTTCGCCGACGCCCTCACCCCGCGCACCCGGCTGATCGTCGTCGACCAGATCACCTCGCCCACCGCCCGCCTGCTGCCCACGCGCCGCATCGCCGACCTCGCGGCCGAGCGCGGCGTGCGCACCCTCGTCGACGGC
>NZ_SSDO01000034.1:0-473 GCF_004794395.1 Microbacterium sp. K41
AGGACCCCGCGCGGGCCGCCGAGATCCTGTCGGGCGTCGAGGGCTCGGCGCGCGACGCGATCCACGAGCTGCGGCAGCTGCTGGAGACGCTGCGCACGCCCGGCGGCGAGACCGCGGACGGCGCCTCGACGCTCGGGCTCGACGACATCGCCGAACTCGCGGAGGCCTCGACGGCCGCGGGACTCCCCACCGCGTACACGGTCGTCGGCACTCCGACCGCGGTGCCCTCGGTGGTCGCCGTGAACCTCTACCGCATCGCCCAGGAGTCGCTCACGAACGCCCGCCGTCACGCAGGACCGGGAGCCACGGCCGATGTGCGGGTGCGCTACGACGACGACGGCGTCGAGGTGGAGGTCGTGAACACCGGCCGCGCGATCGCCCAGTTGCGACCGGGCCTCGGGCAGCTCGGGATGCGGGAGCGCGCGACGGCCTCGGGGGGCACGCTGGAGGTGGCGCCGCGGCCGTCCGGCGGG
>NZ_SSDO01000342.1:0-13303 GCF_004794395.1 Microbacterium sp. K41
CTGCAGCGCCGGCCCCGGCCGCCCCGGCGCCCGCTGCGGCGGCTCCCACGCCTGCCCCTGCCGCGCCGATCAACTACCAGGGCAACCCGGACGACTACGTCCGCGAACTCCGCGGCGAGGCGAAGACGCATCGCGAGGCGCGAGAGGCCGCGGAGAAGCTCGTGACGGAACGCGAGCAGGAGAACACCACGCTCGCCGCCGAGCGTGATCAGCTCCGGCGCGAGAACACCGTCATCCTCCGCTCGCAGGAACTCGGAGCGAAGGCCGCCGCACTCCTGGACTCGAAGGAGTTCACCACTGCTTTCGCCGCTATCGACCTCGCGGATGCCGCGGCCGTCGACAAGGCGATCACCGACGCGCTCGAGAGGAACTCGGCGTTCAAAGCAGGACCGATCCTCCCCGGCACAAGCGGTGGCGGGCACCAGGGCGGCGCTGCACCCACCATCAATCCCACCCTCGAGGGCGCCGTCGCGGCGCGCCTCGGAGGCTAGCTCCCCGGAAGGGAGATGAACCATGCCCGTATCCATCGCAGAAGCGAAGAAGAACGCGACCGACGATGTCGACGTGGCGGTGATCGACGAGTTCCGCAAGGAATCCACGGTCATCGACTCGCTGATCTTCGACGACGTCGTGAATCCCGCCGGCGGCGGCGCGACCCTCACGTACGGCTACCGTCGCCTGGCCACACAGCGCAGCGCCGGTTTCCGTGCGCTGAACACCGAGTACACGCCCGAGCACGTCACCACGACCCCGGTCGCCGTGAACCTCGCGCCCCTCGGTGGCTCGTTCGAGGTCGACCGCGTCATCGCGAAGATCGGCCCCGCCGCGTCCGGTGCCGTGTCGCTGAACCTGCAGCAGACAATCAAGGCCACCCGCACCAAGTTCCAGGACGCCGTCATCAACGGTGACGTCGCCACGGACGCGAACGGCTTCGACGGTCTCGACAAGGCCCTCACCGGCTCGAGCACCGAGCTCGGCGTCGGCGAGGTCACCGACTGGTCGGACTTCGACACCAACCCGCGTGCCGAGCACCGCGCGCTCGACAAGATCGACGAGTTCCTCGCCGCTCTCGACGGGACGCCGACGATCATCCTCGGCAACGCGTCCGCGCTCGCCCGCGTACGCGCCGCGGCCCGCCGCGCCGGCCAGTACACCAAGGACCCCGTCGAGGGTCTCCTCGGAGTCAACGGCCGTCCGATCGAGCGTGAGACGTACGGTGGCGTGCTGTTCGCCGACCCGGGCAACAAGCCCGGCACGAACAACCCCATCATCCCGATCCGCTCGGCAACCGTCGGTGGCTCCGCACAGACCGGCCTGACCGACCTGTACGCGTACCGTGTCGGCCTCGACGGCTTCCACGGCGTGTCCATCGTCGGCGGCCAGCTCGTGCAGACCTGGCTCCCCGACTTCACGTCGGCCGGCGCCGTCAAGAAGGGCGAGGTCGAGCTCGGCCCGATCGCCGTCGCTCTCAAGGCCACCAAGGCAGCCGCCGTGCTGCGCAACGTGAAGGTGCGGTGATCATCATGGGCAAGAAGACGAACGTTGAGACGCCCGTCGAGGGCTTCACCGGCCTCGTCGCTGGCGTGCACTTCGTCGACGGCAAGGGCTCCACGGACGACGAGGCGGCCCTCGCCTACTTCGACCGCCAGGGCTACAAGGTCGGCGGCGTCGTGGACGAGGACGTGAAGCGGGACTACCCGCTCGGCGACCCGTCCGACAAGTGGAAGAAGGCGGAACTCCTCGCCTACGCCGCGGACAAGAAGATCGACATCGGCGATGCGAAGACCGTCGAGCAGATCTGGGGCGCGATCAAGCCCGGTGGCACTCCCTACAAGGGTGTCACCGCCCCCGAAGGGAAGGCGCTCGTCACCGACAGCACCGACCCGAAGGACACCGAGGTGAAGGATCAGGCAGACCTGCCGGTCAAGTGACCTCACGACTCCCGGTGCGGCGTGTATCCGCCCGCCGCACCGGGAGCACCACCCGCCCGGGTAGCTCAGAAGGCCAGAGCAGTCGCCTCATAAGCGGCAGGCCGTGGGTTCGACTCCCACTCCGGGCTCCACTCTCACCAAAGGCTGAGGAGGCCACCATGCGTATCACCCATCCCCGCCCCCAGCTGGGCCGTCAGCGTGACCTCGGCCTCGAGTTCCGCGACGGCGTCGCGATCGTCGAGGCGCTGCACCCGGAACGGGAACTCGCACTGCGCCTGCACGGGTACACGATCGAAGCCGACCCCGAGGTCGCGGAACCGTTCCAGGCGGCCGTCGGCGAGCCGATCATCGACCTCACGAAGCTCACCCGCGAGCAGCTGCGCGACCTGCTCCCCGACAACGTCGAGGCACCAGCGAAGACCACGCACGCCGAGCTCGTCGACCTAGTCGTCGCGCTTCGTGCCGAGCCGACCCCCGGCGGCGTCGACAACGGCGATGGCGCCGCCACGACCACCGAGGGCTGACATGGCAATGCGCACCTATGCCACCGAGGCCGACTACGCGAAGTACGCCGAAGACGACTGGGACGGCACATCCGAGACTCTGCTAAAGCGCCTCCGGTCCGCGTCCGTCGAGGTCGAGCGCCTCACGCGCCGCGCCCTCTACGACGTCGACCCGGACGGGTACGCGACAGACACGGACACCGCGGAAGCGTTCACCGAGGCTACGTGCGCGATCGCTGAGTACTGGAGCATCACCAATGATCCGACCGGCGCGGAAGCATCCGCTGGCGCGGTCAAGATCGGCTCCGTGTCGCTCGGCACGACCTCTTCGAACCAGGACGGCCTGACACCGGTGGAGCGGCTGCAGCGCCGCATCGGCTCGAAGGCGCTCGACATCCTCACGAACGCCGGCCTCGTCGGCACCACAGTCGCACACACCTAGGAGGGGCATCATGGTCCGCCTCCGCGCGAAGCACCTCCCACACCGCGTCGACATCACCCCTCACGAGGGCGACGGGGCCGAGGGCGATATCTGGGGCACTCCCCGCGCGGAACGCCCCGCCTACGTCGAACAGAAGACTCGGCTCGTCGTTGATCGGCGGGCGACTTCGCCGACGATCGGGCAGGAGATCACGTCGACCGCGTTCGTCGTCCTGCTCCTCGACGATGACACTCTGCCCCGGTCGCTGGTCACCGCATGGAAGGGCACCCCACGGGAGCGCACGTCCGCAGTTATCGACTCCGCGTACTTCGAGTACCGCGGCACCCCGTCGCACGTCGAACTGTACCTCGAGTAGGAGGCCACCATGCCGGTTCGCGCGAGCGTCTCCATGACGAACAACTTCGGGGCGGTCACGGACGAAATCCGTCACCGCCTGGTGCAGGGCGAGAACAAGGCCGCTGAGCGCGGTGTTGCTCTGTCCGTGGACCTGTCCCCCTGGGACCAGGGCACCCTCGCGGGCGCGCACACCGTCGACCGTGCCACCGATCCCGAGCAGGGCGCTCAGGTGGTCGTCGACACCCCGTATGCCGCCCGGCTGCACGAGCACCCGGAGTACAACTTCTCGACCGATTCGAACCCGAACGCGCAGGGCAAGTGGGTGGAGACAGCGATGCTCGAGAACAAGGGCGAGCTTGGCGACATCATCCGCACGGAGGTGCGCCGTGGCTGACGCTCCTGAGATCGTCCTGAACCGCGCGCTCGCGCAGCTGCTCCACGACCGCGGGCTCGCCGTCTACCAGCCGACCGGGACGCTCCCTGAGCGGGGCATCCGCACGGACGGCGTCATGCCCACCACGGTCGACGAGTTCACTCTTCTGACACCGCTCCGCCCGCTCCCCGAGGGCCGTGCCGACATGACCTACCGGACGCAGGTGTACACGCGACGCAAGGGCTCGGTCCTCATCGCCCGGAACTGGGCCGCGGACCTGCGCGCCGTGCTCGACCAGAAGGAGTACACGCCCGCCGTGCTCGGCATCTCGTGGGCGTTCGAGTTCTCCGGCGACGACCACGAACCGGACTCGCAGGGCCGCTCCGCAGCGGTCGCGACCTACTACTTCCGCGGGCGCCGCCCGTAGAACCGCCGGAACCGCCGGCACTCTCACCCACCGAAGGAGAACGGCCCATGGTCGATCACACCCTCTACGAGACGACGGCGCCCTCGGCGGGTTCCCTCGCGCTCGCTCACCAGAAGATCCTCCGCGTCAAGCAGGCCGGGGTCTTCATGAACATCACCGGCGACATCAACAACCTCGCCGGCAACCCGACCCCGATCACCGTGAACCGTGAGGTGTACGGCACGAAAGGCCGCCAGTCCCAGGACATCATCGGCTACAACTTCGCCCCGTCGTTCTCCGTCGAGGGCGTCCGCGACCCGGCGACAAAGCAGCTCGTCCCGGCGCAGTCGTGGCTCGTCGACCTCCTCAACGCCGCCTACTCGGAGGGCGAGGACAACAAGCGCGAGTTCCAGTGGTTCGACGCGCTCGACCCCCGCCTGCCCGCCTTCGAGGGCAAGTTCTCCGTCGCTGTCGCCGACCTCAACACCGGTTACACCGACAAGGGCGGGTGGACATTCACCCTCACGAACGACGGTGTCGTGGATCGCATCGAGTCGCCGATCGCCTCGGACGGCACTGCCGTCCTCGAGTCGGCGTCACCCGCCGGCCAGGCGCCTGGTGACCTGATCGTCGTTCGCGGCTACGGTCTGTCGACGACGGTCTCCGCGACGATCGACGGTATCGCCGTCGAGGATCTCCGCATCGTGGACGACTACGCCGTGGTGCTGGTCATCCCGGCCGCCGTCGCGGGGTCCGCGCCGATCGTCATCACGAACGACACGGGCGCCTCGGCCGCGCTGCCGTACGCCGCGGCCTGACCGGAAGGAAGCAGGGTTCCTGATGGTCACCGCAACTGAGGTCGGTCGCGACCTGCACCTGACCGTGGAGGGCGTCGCACCGTTCATCGTGCGACCCCTCCCCGGCAGGATCGGGGAGCAGATCACCTCCACCTACCTCAAGTCCGCTGTCGGCGCCGTTGCTACCGAGGAGATGGAGGACGCGTTCCGCATCGCTCTCGACGGGGGCGTGAAGGACGGCGACCGGTTCATCCCCCGCCCCGAGGCCGAGCAGCACAACTACAACCGCATCCAGGACGAGCTCCGCACCGCAGAGGCCGAGTCGATCCTCATGCCTGCGTTCCTCTGGCAGACCGTCCTCGGCCTCGCCGGCGTGAACGCGTTCATCGAGGGCGGTGAAGGCGTCGCCGGCGGGGTAAAAGCCCTGTGGGCGCTGACCGTGCGTTTGGGGATCTCACCCTCGCGGACATCGCCCAGTTCGGCATTGGAAAGCCTGACCCAGCTACAGGCCGGTACCCCGAGTACGTCTTCCCCCCAGGGTGGCGTGAAGCCCGGGAAGCAGCCGCGCGACAGGCAGCCGAAGCAGAGCGGCAGCTGACCGGCGCGACTGCCCGAGACATCTGGTCCCGCGCGCTCCCTCAGCTGTATGGCGAGGTGGAACTCGACCTCGCCCAGCATCACCTGATCACCGACCTTGACCGCGCTCTCGACACGAGGACATGGCACTTCGTCCGCTCCGCCGTGACCCGGCTCATGGACATCGACGCCTGCTGGCTGCGAAGGACGGTGATCGCCGATGTACGACGCCGGAGCGATCGTCTTCAGCATCAGGGCGGCAGGACTCCAGGTCTTCGACCAGGGGATGACGCAGGCTGAGCGCACAGTCTCAAAGATGGGCCAGTCGACCAAGACGGCCGCCGACAAGACCGAGGAGCTCGGCAAGAAGCAGGACAAGACCACCGAGGCCACGCGCCGGCAGAAGAAGGCGCAGCAGGGCGCCGAGGAGCAGGCGCGGAAGCTCGCTGACGCGCAGGACCACGTCGGGAAGGTGCTCGTCACCGCCGGTGCGGCGATCGTCGCGACGACAGCGCTCACCGTCCGTGCGGCCGCGCAATGGGAATCCGCGTGGGCGGGCGTCACGAAGACGGTCGAGGGCACCCCCGAAGAGCTCGACGCCGTCCAGGACGGCCTCCGCGGACTCACCGATGTGCTCCCTGCCTCGCATGACGAGATCGCCGCCGTTGCGGAAGCGGCCGGGCAGCTGGGCGTCAGCACGAAGGACATCGTTGGCTTCACCCGCACGATGATCGACCTCGGCGAGACGACGAACCTCACCTCCGACCAGGCTGCGACATCCCTCGCACAGTTCATGAACATCATGGGCACGGCGGGCGACGACGTCAGTCGACTCGGTGCGACCGTCGTCGCGCTCGGCAACGATGGAGCCTCCACCGAGGCCGACATCGTGTCCACGGCACAGCGGATTGCCGGCTCCGGCAAGCTCGTCGGCGCGACCGAGGGTGAAGTCCTCGCCCTGTCGAACGCGCTCGCGTCGATGGGCGTCACCGCCGAGCTCGGTGGTGGAGTCGCGTCCCGCATCCTGCAGGACATCTACTCCGCCGTCGAGACGGGAGGAGACCGTCTCGAGGCATTCGCTTCCGTCGCCGGCATGTCCGCGCAGGACTTCGCGGCAGCGTTCGAGAAGGACCCGATCCGGGCGATGGGCGCGTTCGCGACCGGCCTGAACGGTGTCGAGCAGTCGGGCGGGAATGTCGTGCAGACGCTCACGGACCTCGGATTCCGCTCCACAGAGGAGCAGCGGGTGCTGCTGCAGCTCAAGTCCGCCGGCGACCTGCTCACCGACTCCCTGGACCTGCAGAACACGGCATGGGACGAGAACACCGCTCTCGTCGACGAAGCAGCGAAGCGATACGACACCGTCGAATCGAAGCTCGGGATCATGCGGAACCGTGTGAACGACGCCGCGATCGACCTCGGGTCCGTGTTCCTGCCTGTGCTCGCCGAGGTCGCCAACGGTGTCGGCGACGTCGCAGACGGTGTTGCATCACTGCCCGCGCCGCTGCAGGAAGCGATCGCAGTCGGCGGGCTCCTCGTGGGCGTTGTTGCGCTCATCGGCGGGACGGCGCTCATCGCCGTTCCGAAGGTGGTCGCGTTCCGTGTGGCGATGTCGGACCTCGGCGTCACCGGGGCGCGGGTGCGGTCCACGCTGGGGCGCACCGCGTCGTTCCTCGGTGGCCCGTGGGGCATCGCGCTGGTCGCTGCGACCGCACTGATGATGACCTACAACCGCGTGATGGAAGAGGGCATCCCTGCGCAGGAAGAGGTCACGAACCAGATCCTCGGTACCGCGGACGCCGCCGACAAGCTCGGCGGCGCGATCCAGAAGAACAAGTTCTTCCCCCAGGTGGACGCCGGCACGATGGACATGCTCCGCGACCTCCCGGCGCTGCTGGACCAGGGCGCCGAGGCGTCCGACAACTGGTTCATCGGACTGATGAAGTCCTCGACTGCCTCTGACAATGCGTTCGAGGCTCTCGACCGCTACGGGGAAGCGCTCGGGGCACTCGTCGCGACAGATCTCCTGACCGCCGCCGCCGGTTTCCGGCAGCTGGTCGACGAGTTCGACCTTACCGACGAGCAGGCTGGCGAGCTCCTGGATCGAATGCCAGAGCTCCGCAACGAGCTCCTCAAGGTCGCGCACGCGGATGGAGAAACCGCCGACGGCACTGCCCTTCTGAACATGCTGCTGGACGAATCCGCCGAGGAGTCGAAGTCTGCCGCCGAGGGCTACATCGAGGCGGCGGGAGGAGCCGACCAGCTGCGCCAGGACCTCGACAAGCTGATCGATCTCCTCAACGAGGCGAACGGGGTCGGACAGGACGCGATCACCGCGAACATCGACTACCGGAACACCCTCGCCGACGTCGATGAGGCCATCGCGAATGCCCGTGCCGGCGTGGAAGGATACGCGATCGGTCTCGACCAGGGGACACAGTCCGGCCGCGACAACATGGGGATGCTCGTCGATCTCGCGAAGGACGCGTGGGACGCCGCCGAGGCACAGTTCGCTCTCGACGGCAACACGGAGTCATATCGTGCGAACCTTGAGGCGTCACGGGCCGAGCTGCTGACCCGCATCGAGGACCTCGGTCTCTCGGGCCAGGCGGCGCAGGATCTCGCTGACCAGATCATGGATATCCCCTCGGAGACCGAGTGGAAGGTCATCGCGGAGACTCAGGCCGCGCAGGTCACGATCGACAACTTCGTCAACCTCAACAACGGGAAGACGATCGGCATCTGGGTCAACCCGCAGGTGCAGTCGATGAACGACTCGTTCTCTGACTGGCTCTCCGCCAACGGCAACGGCTTCACGAACGCGGACGGCAACGTCGTGAAGTACTTCGCGAGCGGCGGCGTCGAGCACCACGTCGCGCAGATCGCGAAAGCGGGCGATGTCCGCGTGTGGGCTGAGGACGAAACCGGCGGGGAGTCGTACATCCCGCACCACCCGTCTAAGCGCGCACGCTCCGACCGCATCATGCACGAAACGGCGCGGATCCTCGGCGGGGAGTACGTGCCCGCTGGCGCCCGCCGCTCCGCCAACGGCGCCATCACGGCCACGGTCCCGGTCCCTCGCGTCGAGGTCATCCTCTCCCCCAAGGGTGACATCGACCTGCTCAAATACATCGACGTCCAGGTCCGTCAGGCCCAGCAACACGCAACTGACACGATGCGAGGAGCGGCGTAATGGAGGCAGGCGCGATCGTTCGCTTCAAGACCGGGGAGACGGACTTCGAGGCGTTTGGTGACCGTTTCCGGGGGCTCGGTTTCCACCTTGTCGACCTGGCAGGATGGACCGAGTCCCCGGAGGTCGTCCGGGAACGGATCAAGCGCCCCACCGCTGACGGCACCTTCCCAACCCCGGTGACGTTCGACGAGCGCACCGTCCGCATGTCCGGGTTCATGGTCGCAGCGAATCACACGAAGCTCGAGCACTCGTCCGCCTGGTTCCGTGGGCTCGCGAAGGCGAGCGGGCAGCTGATCGTCGAGGACGCGTACGGCGAGTTCTGGACGCCCGGGAAGGTCACGGCCGCCCGGTTCGCTAACCACGGGTTCGCGCCGGAAGGGCAGTGGTCGCTTGAGGTCGTGGCGGAGGACCCGCGCAAGTATGGACAGGTCCGCCCGTACCCTGCCGGCACTCCCGCCGTGCACTTCGGCACCTCAGACGCTGTCCCCCGCCTCCTGGTAGGTGCAGGCTCGGGCGGCTACACGGTGACCGGCCCTGGCGGGCGCGTGGTCACCGTGCCGTCGCCGCCGAACGCGGCGCACGTCATCAGCTTCGCCGAGGGCGGCCTGTTCCTCAACGGCGTCCGCCAGGTCGGCGCGATCAGTGTCCTTCAACCGTGGGTGATCCCCGCTGGCATCGAGGGTGTCACGGCGACCATCACCGGCGCACGGACCCTCACTCACGAAGTGACCGACACGTTCTGAGGAGCCGCATGACCGAGTTCCAGGTGACCGTGTGCAGCGGTATCACCGGCGACCGTATCGAGTCGGTGCAGGCACAAGCATTCCCGCACGGGAAGCTGCTCTCGGCCAGCGGCGAGGCGACCGTGTCAATCCACCTGGATGGCAAGATGTCGCCCACGCAGATCGACTCGTTGTTCGAGGAGTGGAAGCACATCATCGTCCTTGAACGCGACGGGGAGGTGAAGTACGGCGGATACATTACCTCGGAGCCCCTGTACACGGATGACTCGTCTATCCTGCAGCTCAAGCTCGTCGACGTGTGGGGCCTCCTCGAACGGCGTTTCGCCGTGGACCACTCAGAACCGCACGTTGAGAAGTGGTCGCAGACGGTCACCGGGAACCGTGCAACCCACCTGAATCAGATCCTTATCTGGGCGCGTGATAGTTACACGGGCACTCCTGCCGCATACTTCCCCATCACAATTCCCGGTGTCAGCGGTGGCGAGATTGTGACCCGCACGTACTACGGCTACCACCTCAATTACGTGGACGAGGCGATCGGGAAGCTACTGGATGAGGGTCTCGACGTCTACTTCGAGCCGACGTGGGTGGCGCCCGGAAGGTTCGGATGGATCACCCACGCAGGCGATGCGTGGACATCGGGGGTGACGCGTGAGTTCTCAGTGACGGCACCGCAATCTCAGGTCGTCAGGTTCGAGCAGCGTCGCGATGGGTCCCGCGTGACCAACAACGCCTCCCGCGTCGGCGAAGGCTCCGAAGTCGACATGCTGACCATCAGCAACCTCGACATGTCATCCGAGCTCCCCCTGCTGGAACGGGTGACAGTGTCGAAGGAAGTCACCTCCGCATCCCAGCTGTCGATCATGGCCGGCGAGGATCTCGTGACGTACCGTTCCGCCACTGTGCAGTGGGATCTCGAGATCCTGTCCACCGCCGGGGTGAACATCGGTGACACCCTGCTGCTCCACTTCTTCGGGCACCGCCGCGTGGCAGACGGATGGCACTCTCGCCGCGTCGTCAAGGTTCAGGCGGGCATGGGCAACATCGACACGATCTCTGTGCAACCGACGGGAGGTGCGTGATGGGTGTCAACCATCTCGGTGAAGGAAGCCAGAGGCAGGAGTATCAGCGCATCTGGCGGGCGATCCGATCCATCTCGAAGGCCACGTTGCAGAACTCCGCGATCGGTCGCGCCGTTCTCCGGTTCTACGCGGGCGGGCGCATCCTCATCGAAGACGGCGGTGGCGTCGAGATCCGCGACTCAGGGTTCATCCTCATCGACGGGGATCTGACCGGTGCGGGCGATTTCGACTGGACCGGAACTCTCAAGCAGACCGGACCATCGACCTTCGAGGGGCCGACCGTGTTCACGGGCACGATCAACGCGACGGGCAACACCGCCTGGGCAGGGACCATGTCAATCGTCGGCGATATCGTCGTCCTGCCTGGTGGGAAGATCCTCGCCGGAAACATGTTGATCGACCCGACGACGAACGGCGGGTCGATCAAGTTCGCAGGCGGCCCGGAGGTCTACGCCTCCGGCTCCAAGCTGTCGCTGTACTCGGGGCTCGGTGCGTTCATCGAGCTCGACGGCGGGATGGCGAAGATCAACGGACCGGGAGCGCGATGGCTTGAGGTGAACAGCTCAGGTTTCCGAATGGTGAACCTTCCCTCGAAGACCTCTGCCTCCGTCGGCGGCCTTCCGGCTGGAGTGGTTCACGCAGATTCGTCCGGCAATCTCTTCCGGATCACGTCCTAGCCGTCGATGAACTCGGGGCATAGGAACATTCGCGCCCCCGTAATGACGATGCTGGAATCCCGGTAGTATCCGCCCCCGTCGCGTTCCTCGCCTTCGATCACCGTCAGATCATCAGCTGGAACCCGCGCCTCGATCTGGTTGCAGCCCTCATGGCCCGCCGCGATGAGATCCGCGTCCGTTGCATTAGGGATCACGTTGTCGGGGCGGAGGTGTTCCCGGACATACGTCACAAACTGCGCCTCGGCGTCTGCGCCCTCCGTGCCGTCCTCAGCATCGAGCGGCGCCGCCGTGGGGCTTTCAGCGGCGAGCGGCGCTGCGGTCTCGCTCGCCGTTCGGAGGGTGTCGGAGGTCGCGTTGCCGACAGACTCGCTGCACCCGGCGAGGACGAGCAGCGCTGCGAGGGCGAGTGCTGCGGTGCCGAGGCGAGCGTTCATGACGGGTTCTCCTTCGAAGCGAGTGTGGCGTGGAGCTTGACGACGCCTTGGCGCGTCATGTGCAGCGCGTCCGCGATGGCGGCCCACGTGGCTTTCTCCTGTCGCGCCCGTTCGATGAGCGCTGGGCGATTCTCCCATGCATCTCCGAGGTGGCGTAGTTCCGTCAGCGCGTCCATCCCACGATGGTAACTGAGTTTACATCCGGTCGGCAAGGTCCGGCTCACAACAGGAGGAGGCTCGACATGCTCTGGCCCGACGGCACCACCGAACGTCCTCGCGTATCGAGCACGTTCGGTCCTCGCCCGAACGTGGGCGCGTTCAGCTTTCACTACGGAACCGACCTGATCGGCTACAGCACCGTCCGCGCGGCGGGCGCCGGCAAGGTGACCTTCGCCGGGTGGATGAACAACGCCGCCGGGAACACCGTACTGATCGACCACGGCGGCGGGGTCACAGAGGTTCACATGCACCTTGCCAGCTTCGTCGTGAGGCGAGGCGACCGCGTCGACCCTGGCGACCCGCTCGGACGCATGGGCCGCACCGGCAACGCGTCCGGCAACTGCGACCACTTCGAGATCCGCATCAACGGCAAGTCCGTCGACCCGATGGCCTACACCGCAGCACGCGTCACCGGCACCCCCGCCGGCGGCAGCACGATCGACCCGAGTCCCGAGGAGGACGACATGTTCACTGACCAGGACCGCCAGCGTCTCGATGCGGCGTACGCCGCCCTGTTCGGCCCGGAGAACCTCAAGGTCCGGAAGATGAACTGGGCCAGCCCGGATGGGAATCGGGAGGCCTTCTATGGTCTCCTCGACATCTCCATCTACACGCAGCAGCTCGTCATGACTCAGACCGGCCAGATCGCCGCCCTCGCCGCGGCCGTGGCGCAGCTGAAGAGCGGCGGCACGATCGACATGAAAGCGCTCGAGGACGTCGCGACGCGAGCCTCGAAGGAGGCGTTGCGCGGCCTCGTGCTCACCGCCGACGTCGACAGCTGATGCTCGCTCGCGTAGCCGGGGGAGGTGCGCATGGGTGAGGAGCTCCCACCGTCCCTGTTCAATATCCTGCGCAGCGACCTCCGGGACACGCGCGCCGAGATCAACGGCCGCCTCGACGGGCTCTCGCGTGACATGGTCACCGCGTCGATGCTCGCGCAGGTCCAGGCGAACCAGAAGGAGCGCGACGACCGGCAGGATGCGCGCCTTCGCGACCTCGAAGAGGCCGACACCGAGCGCGAGAAGGAAGCTCGCCGCATTGCGGAGGAGCAGCGGAAGACCCGCGCACAGCAGATGTTTTCCATCGGCCTCGCCGGCTTCAGCGCCGTGCTCGCGCTCATCGGCGGCATCGTCGTCTGGACCGTCACGGCCGGGCTGCAGCAGATCGCAGGAGGTTGAGCATGTTCTCGACGAAGATGTGGACCGTCGGCTACAAGGTCATGGGCGCGCTCATTGTGGTGCTCGTGCTCGGCGCGATTGTCCTGGTCTCCCTGAACAACGCGCAGCTGCGCGCCGAGAACCAGGACATGTACGCCGACCTGCAGGCGTCGCAGGCCAACGCGCAGAGCCTGTACGAGCAGTTGCTCGCCGAGGGCGTCGAGCCGGAGGGAGAAGCGCCCGCCGAGGTCGTCCCCGGACCCGCCGGTGATCCCGGTCCACGCGGACCGTCTGGCCCTGCAGGCGATGACGGCCAGCCCGGCGCGGCAGGTCTCCCCGGTGCACCCGGCGCGGAGGGTGACACCGGCGACCCCGGACCGCAGGGCACACCGGGAGCCACCGGCCCCAAGGGCGACACGGGCCCCGCCGGACCC
>NZ_SSDO01000343.1:0-734 GCF_004794395.1 Microbacterium sp. K41
GCGGCCGTGACCGATGCGGACGGGCGCCGCGTCGGCCCGGGGTCGGGCGACAACGCCGGTGCGGCGCTGGGGCTCGGCGCGGCCGTGGGCGACGTGGTGGTGTCGATCGGCACGAGCGGCACGGTGTTCGCCACGAGTGCCCACCGCACGATCGACCCGTCGGGCATGGTCGCGGGCTTCGCCGACGCGGCCGGGGGCCACCTGCCTCTCGTCGCGACCGTGAACGCGGCACGCGTGCTCGACACGCTGGCCACGCTGCTCGCGGTGGACCACGAGGAGCTCGGGCGGCTCGCGCTCGCCGCCGACCCGGGTGCCGGGGGACTGGTGCTGGAGCCGTACTTCGAGGGGGAGCGCACGCCGAACCTGCCCGACGCCACGGGCACCCTGTTCGGCATGACCCTCGCGGCCACCACGCGCGAGAACCTGGCGCGTTCCGCGTTCGAGGGCGTGCTGGGCGGCCTGCGCTACGGCCTCGACGCGATCCGCGCGCTCGGGGTGCCGACGGCGCGGGGCATCCTGATCGGCGGGGGCGCCCGGTCGGCGGCGGTCAGGGAGATCGCGCCGCTCATCCTCGACATCCCGATGACGGCACCGCCCGCGGGTGAGTTCGTCGCCTGGGGCATGGCGCGTCAGGCCGCTCGCACGCTCGGGCACGAGCTGCCGCCCGCGGCCTGACCCGCGCGGCTCAGACGTCGGCGGCGGGCCGCAGCAGGTCGGACCACGCCGCGGTGGCG
>NZ_SSDO01000344.1:0-23457 GCF_004794395.1 Microbacterium sp. K41
CCACGGCTCGCGCACCGCTGCCCGCCGCCCCGCGTGACCCAGCTGCACCCCGGGAACGGCGCCCGCGGCACCCACGACCTCGGCGACCCGACCCCACCCCGGCACCTGCTCGTCGCTCCACAGTCCCGCGTCGAACGGCGAGATGCGGCCCCGCGGATGCACGGCCGTCGCCTCGGCGATCACGAGCCCCGCACCACCCAGGGCGAAGCGTCCGAGATGCGCGACGTGGAAGTCGGTCACGAAGCCCTCGCGGGACGCGTACATGCACATGGGGGAGATCCCGATGCGGTTGGGCAGCGTCACGGAGCGCAGGGTCAGTGGCGAGAACAGGGTCATGGCGACTCCGGGAGACGGGGGAGGCGGAGGACGGTGGCGAGCGCGGCGGTCACGGCACCGCACAGCGCTGCGGCGCCGAAGCACAGCAGAAGCGCCTGCTCGGACAGGAAGGACGGATCGGCGGCCGAGGGCAGGGCGGTGATCGCGAACGCGAAGAGGGCGGCGACGACCGCGCCGGACAGCGTGCGGATGACCGAGTTCACGCCGTTCGCGGTGGCGACCTCGTCTGGAGGGACCGAGGCGGTGATGAGCGACGGCATCGCCGCGAACGCGAACGCCACCCCCGCGCCGACCAGTGCCGAGCCGAGCAGGACGGGCAGGGCCGCGCCGTGGAACAGCATCCGCAGCAGGAACGCCGCGGCCATGAGCGACGACCCCAGCAGCAGTGCGCGCTGCCCGCCGAAGCGACTGATCACACGGGCGGCGAGGGGCGCGAGGGCGATCATCGTCACGGCGGACGGCAGCAGGAAGAGCCCGGCGGCGGCGGTCGTGGTGGCCAGGCCGTAGCCGGTCGCGGCGGGTGCCAGGGCCTCCTGGGTGGTGAGCAGGTGGTTGGCGTACATGCCGGCCGTCGCGAAGAACGAGGCCACGTTGATCGGCAGGATCGGCGCGCGCAGGCTCGTGCGCACGTCGATCAGCGGTGCCGGGTGGCGTCGCTCCCACAGCAGCCAGGCGAGCAGTGCCGCGGCCGCGAGTGCCGCGAGTCCGAGCGTCGGCATGCTGGCCCATCCCCAGTACTGACCCCGCGAGATGGCGAGCAGCAGAGCCGTGAGCCCGAGCGCGAGCAGCACGGCCCCGATGCCGTCGAATCCCCGCACGGGCCGCGTGGGGGCTTCATCGATGCGCAGCCGGATGAGCACGCAGAACACGGCGCCCACGATGGCGGAGCACCAGAACACGGCCGGCAGTCCGCCCCACGCGAGCAGCGGCCCGGCGAGCACGAGGCCCAGCGCGGAGCCCATGCCGAGCGTGCCGCTCATGAGGGCGATGCCGAGCACGGCGCGGCGGCGGGAGACGAGGGCGCTCAGGAGGGCGATGCCGATCGGCACCACGGCGGTGCCGAAGCCCTGGAGCGCCCGGCCGATGAGCACCGCGAGGAATCCGGGCACGACGGCCGCGATGACCGATCCGGCGACGAGCAGCGCCATGGCCACGAGCAGCATCCGCCGGCGGCCGTGCAGGTCGGCGAGCCGCGTCACCACCGGTGTGCCGACCACCCCGGTGAGCAGGGTGACCGTGATGAGCCAGGACGCATCGGCGGCCGTGGTGCCGAGCAGGGCGGGCATGAGCGGCAGGATGGGCACGATGAGCGTGAACTGCAGGGAGGTCAGCATGCCGCATGCGGCGAGCAGTGCGACCACTGCGCGCTCGTGGCGCTCTCGTCCCGACTCCACTGTCACCGTTCCGCTCGCGGGACCGCGTCCCAGGCGTCAGGCTAGCCGGATCTCGCGAAATGAACAAGCGATTGCTAGGGTGGTGTCATGAACGCGGTAGCGGACGGCGTGGTCCCCGTCGACGAGGCGGAGCGGACGGCGTGGGATCGCGGCGAACTGCGCCCGCCCGCCGAGATCGCCCCCGGCCTGTGGTGCATCCCGGTCGAGATCCCCGAGGGTACGCTGCCCGGCACGCTCGCCTACGCCGTGTTCGGCGGCGACGGCGTGCACCTGATCGATCCGGGGTGGGACACCCCGGGCAACCTGTCCCGCATCGAGGAAGCGCTCGCCGCCGCCGGCCGCGCGCTGTCCGAGCTCGCGACGGTCGTCGTGACCCACCACCACCCCGACCACCTCGGGCTCGCCGCACGGCTCCGCGACCGCACGGGAGCCCGCATCGCGATGTCGTCCGCCGAGCGTCGGGTGCTGGGTGTCGTGGTCGATCCCGCAGCCACCGACCCCGCGGCCTACCGCCATACGGTCGAGCGCTGGGGCGTCCCCCGCGATCGCCACGCCGAGCTCCTGGCGTCGTTCACGCGTCCGTCCCTCACCGGTGACGTGGAGCCCGCCGTGCTGCTCGCCCACGGCGACGTGCTCGACCTCGGCGGGCGGCGCCTCGAGGTCGTCGCGACCCCGGGGCACACGGGCGGTCACGTCTGCCTCGCCGACCGAGACGCGCGACTGCTGTTCACGGGCGACCACGTGCTGCCGCGCATCTACTCCGGTGTCGGCATCGGCGTGCTGCCGGGCGATGAGCCCCTGGGCGACCTGCTCGACTCGCTCGACCGCCTGGCGTCGTTCGACGCCTTCACGGTGCTGCCCGGCCACGAGTTCCGGTTCACCGGGCTGAGGGAACGGCGGGCTCGGATCGCGGCCCACCATCTGCGTCGCACGGCCGAGGTGGCAGCGCTGGTCGACGAGCTCGGCGACAGTCCGGTGTGGGAGTACGCGCAGCGCCTCACGTGGACCGCGGGATGGCAGGGGCTCGACGGATTCTGGCTGCACTCCGCGCTGCGGCAGACCGAGATGCACCGCGAGCTCGTACGCAGCGGCCGGGCCCGCGCGTGGCTCAGCCCCGGCTGATCACGCGTCGCCGCAGCAGCCAGCGGTCGCCGTCGCGCACGAACTCGTCGGCGTACACCCCCATCGCCGCGAGCACCGGCGCCCCGTCGGTGCCGCGGTAGTAGCGGAAGTAGGCGCGCGACCGCGCCCGATCGCCGTCCACCTCGACCGCGATGCTCGACACGTCGTGCCGCGTGTGGGTGCCCGGGCCCTGGATGCCGGCCGCACGGCGCTCGTGCACGCCCGCGAGCAGCGCCGCCCTCCCGGAGATCGTCTGCACGTCCATCGGCAGGTCGGTCGCGTCGGTGAGGTCCCAGACCGCGTCCGGAGTGAAGCACCGCACGTACTCCGCGGGGTCTCCCGCGTCGGCCAGGTGGGCGATGCGGGCGAGCAGCATCGCGATCTCCTGACGGTCGCCGATCGTGCGCAGGTCGACGTTCATGCGGCACCCCCTCCCGCCCAGCGCTCCAGGTGCGCGCGCAGGTCGGCGGGGATGCGCACGGGCTCCTGCGCGGGGGAGACCGTCACGACCGTGTTCTCGGCGCGCGCGACCGGCACGTCGTCGTCGAGTCGGGTCATGCGGAACGCGAAGCGGAACGACGAGGCGCCGATGCGTCCCAGACGCAGGTCGATGCGCACCTCGTCGAACAGGCGGGCTGCGGCCAGGTACTCGCACGTCGTGGCGCGTGACACCGTCCACCACCCGAAGCGCTCGACCAGCGTGTCCTGCCGTAGCCCCTGCAGATAGAGGAACTCCGACTGCAGCGCCTCCATCTTCGGGAACCAGGCGGCGTAGTAGAGGATCCCCGCGGGGTCGGTGTCCGCGTAGCTGAGGCGGGTCGTGTGGGAGTGCAGCACCGGGCGCTCGGGCTCCGCGCTCACTGGGTGACCGTCCAGCCCCCGTCGACCGGGAGGAAGACGCCGTTGACGTAGCCCGCGAGCGGCGAGAGCAGGAACAGTGTGGCCCAGGCGATGTCGTCGGGCGTGGCCATGCGCTTCAGCGGAATGCGCGTGAGGACACGCTGTCCGGTCTCGCTGCTCGCGAACCCGGCGAGCCGCGGGGTGTCGGTCATCCCGGGCGCCACGCCGTTGGAGCGGAACTCGTGGGCGCGGTGGGCGGCGAGGTGGCGGACGTAGCCCATGATGGCGGCCTTCGCGGCGGAGTACCACGCGCTGTCGGTGCCCACGAGGTTGCCGGCGACCGAGGTGGTGGCGACCATCGCGGCGCCGGTGCCGGGACCGGCCGCCGCCCAGGCGTTGGTCACACGGCGCACGCTGCCCACGCAGATCTCCAGGGCACGGTCGAAGGGGAGTGTGGAAGCAGACGCGGGGCCGGCGTTGTTGTGCAGGTAGCGCACCGGGCCGAGGGTGGCGGCGGCGTCGGCGAAACCCGCGGACACGGCGGCATCGTCCGACACGTCGGCCACCCAGGTGTGCACCGCGGGGGCGACCGCGCGCACCTGCGTCGCGGTCTCCTCGAGTCCCTCGGGGTTCAGATCCCACAGGCTCAGGGCCAGCCCGAGCTCGGCGGCGCGCACGGCGGTCGCCCGGCCGATGCCGCTGCCCGCGCCGGTGATGAGCACCGCGTCTCCCGTGGTGAATCCGAGGTCGATGGCACTCATCCCGCGCTCCTTTGCCCAAGCATTTGCTTGTTTGACTCTAGCGGCGAGGTCGTCCGAAGGCCAGCCCGACTGCGCGATCAGCGCGACGACAGCACGAAACCGCGGAACCCGGCGGCGGCGACCTCCTCGCACCGGTCGATGTAGGCCTTGAAGCCGCCGATGTACGGCAGGAAGCCGCGAGCCTTCCCCGCGATGTTGGCGCCGGTGTACCACGAGGGTGCGGAGCCGAACAGTGTGCGGTCGGCGAGCTCGAGGGAGTGCGCCGTCCACGCCTCCGCCGCATCCGCGCGCGCCTCGATCGACGTGAACCCGCGGTCACGGCAGTGCGCGATCATCCGCAGCGCCAGGTCGCCCTGCTGCTCCGACGTCAGCGCCATGTTCGACAGCACGCTGGGGCTGCCCGGGCCGTTCAGCACCAGCAGGTTCGGGTACCCGGGCAGTCCGATACCGAGGTAGGTGGAGGGGAAGCCGCTCCAGTCCTCGCGCAGCGAGCGGCCCTCGCGGCCCCGGATGTCGATCGCCGTCAGGGCCCCGGTCATGGCGTCGAAGCCCGTGGCGTACACGATCACGTCGTGCTCGCGGTGCCGGGCGGCCGTGCGGATGCCGGTCGGGGTGACCTCGGCGAGAGGCTCCGTGCGCAGATCCACGAGCGTCACGTGCGGGGCGTTGAACGTCTCGTAGTAGCCCGAGTCCGTGCAGATGCGCTTGGTACCCACGGGGTGATCGCGCGGGGTCAGCGTCGCGCGCACCTCGGGATCATGCACCCGCTCGGCGAGCTTCTCCTCGAAGAACAACCGCGCGGCGTCGTTGATCACCGGGTCGACCGTGAGGCCCTGAAACGCCTTCGCGAACAGCACGCCGCCGCGGGTCCAGCTCTCCTCGAACACCGCCCGCCGCTCCTCCTCGCCGGTCTCCGCGAAGGGCGCGGGATGACTCGTCCACGGCGAGCCCGCGGCACCGTTCCACGACAGCTCGCGCCGTCGCGGTAGGGCCCGCTGCTGCTGTGCCCACTCCTCGTCGTCGATCGGACGGTTGAACGCGGGCACGCTGTAGTTGGCGCTGCGCTGATACACCGTGAGCTCGGACGCCTGCTCCGCGAGCAGCGGGATGGCCTGCACACCGGACGACCCCGTGCCGATCACGGCCACGCGCCGCCCCCGCAGGTCGACCGGGCCCTCGGGCCAGGCGGAGGTCTGCAGCACGGTGCCGGCGAAGGTGTCGCGCCCGGGGAGATCGGGCAGCTGCGGCTTCGAGAGCCCGCCCGTCGCCATCACCAGCCACCGCGCGGTCGCCGTCAGCCCGGTCTCCGTGCGCACCTCCCAGTGCTGCAGCCCCTCGTCCCAGCTCGCGGCGGACAGGCGCTGTCCGAACCGGTAGTGGCGGCGCACGTCGAAGCGGTCGGCCACGTGGTTCAGGTAGCGCAGGATCTCGGGCTGTGTCGCATAGCGCTCGGTCCATCGCCATTCGCGCTGCAGCTCGTCGTCGAACGAGAACGAGTAGTCGATGCTCTCCACGTCGCACCGCGCACCGGGGTAGCGGTTCCAGTACCAGGTGCCTCCCACGTCGTCGCCGGCCTCCAGCCCGAGCACGTCGAGCCCGGCCCGTTCGGCGTGGATCGTGGTGTACAGCCCGGCGAGGCCGGCGCCGACGACGAGGAGGTCGTGCTGGGTGGTCATGTCTGCTCCTTCGCAGGGGTGGGGGTGAGCGCGCGCACGTCGCTCCAGAGGAGGGCCGCGGCGGACGCGGCGGGGCCGTAGCCGGGGATCGTGAGGAATCCGTGGAACTGGTCGGGATGGTGTCGCTCGACCACGGGCACCCCGGCGGCGCGGAGACGCCGGGCGTACAGCGCCCCCTCGTCGCACAGCGGGTCGAGCCCGGCGGTCACGACGACGGCGGGCGGCAGATCGCCCAGGTCGTCGACCGCGAGCGGCGTGACGTCGGGGTGGACCCGGTCGGCGGCGTCACCGAGGAAGGTGCGCCAGTAGTGGGCGAGCAGCTCGGCGGTCACGAAGTACCCCGCGGCTCGCGTGCGATGGCTCTCCGTGGCCATGGCCGGGTCCAGGAACGGGTACAGCATCACCTGGCCGACGACGGGGCTGTGGCCGCGGTCGCGGAGGGCGATCGCGGCGCCGGCGGCGATGTTGCCCCCCGAGCTGTCCCCTGCGAGGAGCAGCCCGTGCGGCGCGAGGCCCGCCACCACCGTCCAGTCCGCGGCGGCCACGAGGTCGTCCCGGGCGGCGCCGGGTCCTGCCTCCGGCGCGAGCCGGTAGTCGACCGACACGACGATCGACTCCGTCTCCCGCGCCCAGCGCCGGCAGAAGCCGTCGTGTCCGGCGATCGAGCCGTGCAGAAAGCCGCCGCCGTGCGCGTACACGGTGGCGGGCGCGCCATCGCGGATCGTCGCGGGGCGGTACACGCGGATCGGGATCGGGTGCGTGCCGCGCGCGACCACCGCGTCCTCCGCGTCGGCGTCGTCGAGGTTCGCGGCGGGGCGGATGCGCGCATCCACGGCGGCGCGTCCCGCCAGCGGGTCCATCGTCCAGATCGGCGGGAACGTCGCGTTGAGCAGGTCCAGCATCCGGGTCGTCTCGTCCACCTGATCTCCTTCGATCGGCGTCGGTATGACTGTTAGTCATAGTACGATCAGGAATATCTCACTCAACGACGAGGAGGTCAAGTGACCGATCACGAGAACACCCCGCAGCTGCCGGAGCTGCCCGCCACGAGCTGGGCCGTCCTGGGCATCCTGTCGTTCGACACCGAGCTGTCGGGCTACGACGTCAAGCAGTGGGCCGACCAGAGCCTCGCGTTCTTCTACTGGGCTCCGTCGCAGAGCCAGATCTACACCGAGCTGCGCCGGCTGGAGGACCTCGGCCTCGCGGTCTCCCGGGTGGAGCAGACGCACGCCGCGAAGAGCCGGCGCCTGTACGCGATCACCCCGCTCGGACGCGACCACATGCGGCGCTGGACCGACGACGTGCCGCCCGAGCCGGTGGTGCTCAAGCACCCGCAGATCCTGCGCCTGTGGGCCGCGCACAACGGCGATCTCGACCGCCTGCGCGCCGCGCTCACCGCCTACCGCGACGAGGCACTGCGGACCGCTGAGGACGCGGGGGCGCACGCCAGGGGAGCCGAGCGCGAAGAGGCGTGGCGGTTCTCCGGGGTCGCCCTGGAGTGGGCGGAGCGGTTCAACCGCGACGAGGCCGCCCGCATCGACTGGCTGCTCGAGCGCCTGCAGGGCATGCGATGACGCCGGGCCGCGCGTGACCGTCCCCGGGGCTCAGAGCCCGAAGCCCCCGTCGACGTCGAGCTTCTGCCCCGTGATGAACCCGGCCGCGGGCGACGCGAGGAAAGAGACCGCCGCGGCGATGTCGTCCGCGGTGCCGAAGCGGCGCATCGGGATGTTGGCCATGGCCACGTCGAGCGCCCGCTGGTCGAGGTCGCCCGAGGCCATGAGGCGGGCCGACATGCCGTCCCACAGCATCCCGGGGCCCACGGCGTTCACGCGCACGCCGAAGCGGCCCTCCTCCGCGGCGAGCCCGCGCGCCAGTGCCTCCACCCCGCCCTTCGGGGCCACCGAGAGCCCGTCGCGGACGGGGTATCGGCGGGTGCCGGCGCTGGTCACGACCGTGAGCGAGCCGGACGCCTGGCGCAGGGCGGGCAGGAATGCCGAAGCGATCGTGAAGAAGCCCACGAGGTCGTCGTCCACCTGGCGGGCGAACTGCGCCACGGGGACCTTCGACAGGTGCACCATCGGCACGTGGGGACCGGCGGCGTGCACCACCGTGTGGATCGCACCGTGCTGTGTCACGAGGTCGTCCGCGAGGGCGCGCGCTGCCTCCTCGTCGCGCACGTCCAGGCGGTGCAGCTCGATGTCGGCACCCAGGGCCGTGCGCACCTCGGGGGCGGGCTCGGAGCGGTGGGTGACGACCACGCGCATGCCCGCCGCGACCAGGCCGCGCGCGATCGCCGAGCCGATCCCTCCGGTGCCTCCCGTCACCACGGCGACGCCGTCGAGGGGGGAGGGCTGGCGGGCGTCGATGCTCTGCGGAGTGTCCATGAGCGGCGAATCTAACAGCAGTTCCGTCATCAACCAAGCAATTGACCGGTTGGGCATTGTCCGGGTGATCCGAGTGTGATTTACTAAGCAAGCGTTTGGTCGCTCTAACTCAACGATGAGAGAGGTTCGGAAATGCGATTCAAGAGGCTCGCGGCAGTCGCCGCAGGGATCGTGGTGTCGTCCATGGCGCTCGCCGGCTGCTCCGGCGGCGATGCGGACGCCGACAACAGCGGCGGCGGGGACGCCGGGGGCGATCCGATCAAGATCGTGGTGCTGGGCGGCATGGGCGCGGAGGGCATCCTGGCGGACAACGCCACCACCGCCGTCACGGCAGCCCTCGCCTCCGTCGACGCCGTCAACGACATGGGCGGCATCCTCGACCGCGAGGTCGAGATCACGCATCTGGAGGACAACGCCGACCCGACCGTCGCCGTCACCAAGCTGCGCGAGTACATCGCCACCGAGGGCAAGCCCGCCCTCGTGATGAACTCCGGCCCTTCCACCATCACCGAGGCGATGCTGCCGATCCTCACGCAGAACCAGATCGTGTCGTTCAACATCGGCCCGACCACCGGCTCCGGCGACCCCTCGGTCAACCCTTACAGCTTCGACCTCAGCGCGTCCGTGCCCGACTACCTCGGCTCGTTCGTCGCCGAGATGGAGGATCGCGGCTACGAGGACGTGGCCATCCTGCACGGCTCCAGCGCCTACGGCGAGCTGTTCGGACAGCTCGGTGAGACCACCTTCGCCGACGCGGGCTTCACCGTCACCGGCAACGAGGGCTTCGACAACGCCGCGCTCGACATGACCCCGCAGCTGTCGGCGCTCCAGCAGGGCGACCCCGACGTGCTCGTTCTCGACGCCTACGGCGCCCCGCTCGGCTACGTGCTGCAGAGCCTCGAGAAGCTCGGCTGGCACGTGCCGGTGATGGGCAACTCCTCCGTCGCCGCGACCGGTCTGATCGCCACGCCGGCCCCCGACGGCGTGCTCGGCACCGATCAGGTGAAGAACCTCACCATGCAGGTGTACTCCAGCACCCAGTACAACCCCGACGACACCAAGGTCAACGACGCGGTGGAGCGCATGCTCGCCGCGGGCGACATCAAGTCGTCGCTGATCCTCGCGTACAACTACGACTCGGCGCTGCTGTTCAAGGCCGCCGCGGAGAAGGCCGGTGGCATCGACGACCCCGACGCCCTGGTCGAGGCGCTCATCGACCCCGAGGTGCAGAAGGCGGCCGAGACGGCGATCCTCGCCAACTACGCGTTCGAGAAGGACGCGCACAGCCCGCACGTGAGCCCGGACCAGTTCGCGTTCATCCCCCCGGGCGAGCTCGTCAACGGTCAGTTCCAGCCCTGACCCGGCCGGCGAGCGACCACGGCCGGCGGCTCGGATCCCCCGCGGATCCGAGCCGTCGGCACACGGAGCCCGCCGCCTCGAAGCCACAATGATGGAAGGAACCCGACCGCAATGACCATCATCTGGTCCGGCCTCGCGCTCGGTGCGATCTACGCACTGGTGGCGATCGGCTACAACATCGTCTTCCTCTCCCAGAAGACCTTCAACTTCGCCCAGGCGGCGCTCATGATGCTCGGTGCGTTCCTCGCGTACGTCGGCATCGTCGTCTGGGGTCTGCCCTGGTGGCTCGTCGCGATCGGCGCGGCCGTGATCGTCGGCGGGATCGCCGCGCTGGAGGAGCGCGTCGCCATCCGACCGGTGAAAGACCCGCACAACCTGCTCGTCACCACGCTCGGCGCGTCGATCATCATGGAAGGCGTCGCACAGGTGATCTGGGGCGGTGAGCCCAAGCGTGTCCCCTTCTTCATGGGCGACCAGGTGCTCGAGTTCCTCGGCGGCCGCGTGTACCCCGTCGAGATCGCCCTGATCGTGCTCGTGATCGTGCTCGTGGTGGTGCTCACCCAGTTCGCGAAGCGGAGCATGACCGGCATCGCCCTGCTCGGCATGAGCGAGAACCGGGAGGCGGCCCAGCTGCGCGGCGTGAACGTGCGGCGCTTTGCCCTGCTGGCCTTCATCTTCACGGGGGTGCTCGCCGGGTTCCTCGGCGTCTTCGTCGGGCCCAAGACCTACGCGGTCGCGACCCTCGGCGCCTCGCTCGCGCTCAAGGGCTTCGTGGTGCTCGCCATCGGCGGCTTCGGGTCGCTGGGCGGCGTGCTGGTCGGCGGGCTGATCGTCGGACTCGCCGAGGCCCTCGCCACGCGCTACATCGGCGCGGACTACGCGGGGCTGACGGTGTTCTTCATCCTGATCGTGATCCTGATGGTCAAACCGACGGGGCTCTTCACCCGTCGCGTGGAACGGACGGTGTGACCATGGCCGCTCTCTGGCTGAAACTGCGTGCCGTCCCCGGGTGGCTCTGGCCGCTCGCCATCGGCGCGGTGCTGCTCGTGCTGCCCTTCCTGGGGCTCAACTACGGCGCGACCCGGCAGATCGAGCTCACGCTCATCCTCGCCCTCATCGTGCTCGGCCTGAATCTCTCGCTCGGCTACGCCGGCGAGCTCGCGATGGGTCAGGTCGCCATGTACGCCGCCGGTGCCTACGCGGCGGGTCTCGCCAACAAGGCCGGCGTGACCGACATCTGGCTGCAACTGCTGATCGGCGGAGGGGCCGCCCTGATCGTCGGCCTGATCTCCGGCATCCCCGGGCTCCGGCTCGGCAGCTGGTCGCTCGCGATGACCTCGTTCTTCCTGATCCTGATCGTCCCCGACGTGCTGTCGATCTTCAAGGAGGAGACCGGCGGTCGCAACGGCCTGGCCGGCATCATGCCCGCGACCTCCTTCGGGCAGATGATCGACGGGCGGACGTACTACGTGCTGATCGTCGCGATCGCGATCGTCGTGTTCGCCCTCATCCGCAACCTCGTCGTGTCCGACCACGGCACCGCCCTGCGCGTGCTCAAGCAGAGCCCCGTGCTGGCGTCGTCCATGGGCATCTCGGTCTTCCGCGCCAAGCTCACCGCGTACGCGATCGGCGCGGTGCCGGCCGGCATCGCGGGCGTGCTGTTCGCCAACCTCGACCTGTTCATCTCGCCGGAGGCGTTCGCGTTCTCCTTCGCGATGACGGTGCTCGCGGCGTCGATCTTCGGCGGATCCGCAAGCATCTACGGGGCGCTCATCGGCGCGGCCGTGCTGCAGTTCGGCATGAACCAGTCGACGAACTTCAGCAAGTTCGGCCTCATCATCTCCGGTGCGTTCCTGCTCATCGGAGGGGTCGCATTCACCGGCGGTCTCTCCGGGCTCGTGCGCAGCCTCGTGCGCAAGGCCGACATCGCTGCGAAGCGCAGGGTCGGCATCGAGCCCGTGCCCGCAGCCCCGGCCGACGTCGAGAGGCTCGACGGCGCCCTGCTGCGCACCGACGGTGTCTCGAAGGCGTTCGGCGGCAACCAGGCACTCTCGAAGGTCTCGATCGAGGCGGCGCCGGGCGCGGTCACCGCGATCATCGGGCCCAACGGCTCGGGCAAGACCACGCTGCTGAACATGATCTCGGGGTTCTACCGCACCGACGCCGGCACGATCGAGCTCGACGGGCGGCCCATCCAGGGGCTCTCGTCGTATCGGGTCGCGCGGGCCGGAGTGTCGCGCACGTTCCAGACCCCCAACATCCCCGAGAAGCTCACCGTGTTCGAGGCCGTGCAGGCCGGGTGCTACGCGACCGAGCGCGCCAGCGTGTTCGCGTCGGTGCTGCGCCTGCCGTCGTTCTGGCGGGCGCGTCGGGAGAACCGCGCGGCGGCCGAACGTGCCCTGGCACTGGTCGGGCTGAGCGCGCAGCGCGACGAGCCGGCCGACTCCCTCCCGCTCGGCAACCGCCGCCTGCTGGAGGTCGCCCGCAGCCTCGCGGCCTCGCCCCAGGTCGTGCTGCTCGACGAGGTCGCCTCCGGCCTCGACGAGGACGAGCTGGAGGTGCTGGAGAGCCTGGTGCGCCGGCTGCGCGACGCCGGGATGACCGTGATTCTCGTGGAGCACAACTTCCAGCTGGTGCTGCGTCTCGCCGACGACATCTACGTGCTCGCCCAGGGCGCGGTCATGGCGCACGGCACCCCGGAGCAGATCGAGAGCAACCCGCGCGTGATGGAGGAGTACCTCGGCGTCACGGCGGAGACCAACGCGGCGGGAGGCGGCGACCATGAGTGACGTGCTGCTGGAGGTGTCGGCGCTGCAGACCGGCTACGGCGACCTGACCGTGGTGCGCGACGTGTCGCTCACGGTGCGGTCGGGAGAGATCACGGTGCTGCTCGGTCGCAACGGCGCCGGCAAGACCACCACGCTGCGTGCCATCACCGGATTGAACCGGGTCACGGGCGGGTCCGTCTCCTACCTGGGGGCGCCCCTCGCCGACGCGCCGCACAAGCGGGTCGCGCGCGGGATCTCCTACGTGCAGGAGGGCAAGAAGGTCTTCCGTGAGCTGACGATCGAGCAGAACCTGATCCTCGGCGGCTTCTCGCGACGCCTCGGCAAGCGCGGCCTCGCCTCCTCGGTCGACGAGATCTACCAGCTGTTCCCGATCCTCGGCAGCAAGCGGGCCCTCCCGGCTGCGAGCATGTCGGGCGGACAGCAGCAGATGCTCGCGATCGGGCAGGCGCTCATGGCGAAGCCGAAACTGCTGATCCTCGATGAGCCGAGCCAGGGCCTGGCCCCCGTGATCGTCAAGGAGGTCATGGAGCGGGTGCACGAGCTGAAGGCGACCGGCATCGGCATCCTCCTCGTCGAACAGGCGGTGCAGGAGTCCGTCGCGATCGCCGACGAGGTGGCCGTGATCGAGATGGGCCGCACGACGCTCGCGGGCGCCGCGGCCGACGTGTCCCTGGAGGATCTGCAGCGGGCGTACTTCGGCGCGGTCGCGTGACGGCAGGCGGTCCCGGGGGTGTCCGCCGCTAGTCTGGGCGGGTGGATGACGGTGCGGGGATCGAGCAGTACTGGCGCGACGCGAGGGCGGCGCTGCCGCACCTTCCCGAAGCGGTGCCGGAGGCATGGGCGTTCGGTGCCACCCCGGCGCACGCCGACGAGCTGCTCGCGCTGGTGCTCGCCGGTGTGAAGGTCGGCACCGCGTCGTCGCTGTGGGACTACGAGGCGACCGGCGACCCGCTGCCCGAGGTGGGTGAGCTCAGCATCATCCTCGACGGACGCGGGGAGCCGCGCGCCGTGATCGAGACGACCGCGCTCGAGGTCGTGCCGTTCGACCGGGTCGATGCCGTGCACGCCTTCGCCGAGGGGGAGGGTGACCGCACGCTGGAGCACTGGCGCGAGGTGCACGAGCGCTACTGGCGCACCCACTCCGAGAGCCCGCGCGGCTACGCCCCGGACATGCCCGTGCTCTGCGAGCGGTTCCGGCTCGTCCTCCCCGTCTGACCGGGGCCGCGCCTGACCGTGACCTCGCCCGACCTCCGCTCGGATCAGTCCGGCAGCACGGCCGCGGGCGGATAGCCGAGCACCGTTGTCTGTTCGCGTCCGAACGCCGTGGTGACGCGGTGGGCGATGCGCCAGCGACCGTCCACCCGGCGATACGCCACGTCGTAGTACCCGCGCATCGCCACGCGGGGTGCGCCCGGGTCCGCAGGGTGGTCGCCGTGGAACTCGAGGTGCACGCGGGCGGTCGCCCGGTCGCCGTCGAACCGCAGCTGCGGCAGGTGCAGGAAGTGGATGCCCGAGAACGGGGCGTCGCGGCAGAACGCCTCCAGCGCAACACGACCCTGTACGAACGTGACGGGCGGCGCGTCGCCTACGGGCCGGGACTGGTACACCCCGTCGTCCGTGAAGAGCGCGCTCCACACGGCGCCGTCGCGTTCGTCGAACGAGCGCGCGTACGTCGCCTCCAGGTCGATGAGCTCCAGGCGGTCCTCCAGCAGCCGCAGCCGCCGTTCGATGTCCGCGGTCATGTCATCCTCCTCGCGCTCTCGGCTGTCGTCCGCACCCGCTCCCGGAACGCGGTGGAGGGGTCGTCCGGTCCTCGCCGTCCGCGTGGGCCGTCGCCCTCGGGATCGCGCAGGCGCCCGGCGTCGGACCGGGTCCAGTCGCGCACCGCGAGGCGCTCGACGATCCGCCAGCCGTCCGGGTCGCGGCGCAGGTGGTCGAGGTAGCGGAAGCCGCTCGTGAAGTTGCGGGTCTCGTCGTCGGCCGGGGATCCCCAGTGCACAGCGGTGCCGGAGGTCTCCGCGTACGCGTGGTCGCCGAGCAGCTCGACCGTGTGGTTGGCGGTGAGGTGCGCAGTGCCGTCGAAGACCGCGGTCCGTTCGCGCAACCAGGCCACGTAGGCGTCGGCGTCACCGGAGAAACCGGTGTGGTGGTCGACGCCGTCCGTGGCATACACCGCACGCACCGCGCCCCAATCCGCCCGGTCGACCCCAGCACAGTAGCGGAGCACGAGGGCGTGGATCTCCTGACGATCGACCAGCTCCGCGAGGTTCATGCTCGATCCGGCAGGTTGGTCCAGCCGCGGCCCTCCGCGCGGCCGTACCAGCCGGAGGCGGCGAGCGTGCCGCCGTCGACCGGAATGGTGTGTCCGGTCACGAAGGCGGCGTCGTCGGAGGCGAGGAACGCCACCACGCCCGCGAAGTCCTCCGGTCGACCGAAGCGCCCGGCAGGGAGCCAGGAGCGCAGCAGAGCGGGGTCGCGTCCGGCGAGCATCAGCTCGGCCGGTGTCTGAGGGGTGTCGGCGAGGTCGGGGGCGATCGCGTTGACGCGGATGCCGGAGGGGCCGAGCTCGACCGCCAGGCTCTTGGTGAAGGCGGACACGCCGGCGTTGTAGGCGGAGTACACCGCGTTGCCGGGGATGCCGCGGAAGGCCTCCACGGTGGACACGTTCACGATGCTGCCGCGGCCGGCCGCGATCATTCCGGGCAGCAGGGCGTGCGTCACCGCGAACACGTGCCAGAGGTTCAGCTCGTGCAACCGCTGCCACTGCTCCGGTGGGCTCTTGGCGAAGAATGACTTCGCGGGGCGGAAGTCGCCGACGTTGTTGACGAGCACCTCCGCATGACCGTGCTGCTCCTGAACGTGGGCCGCCAGGCGGGCGACCGTGTCGTCCCGGGTGATGTCGCCGACGAGCGCGGTGCAGCTCCCGCCGTCTTCCTCGATCTCCGACGCTGTCGCCTCAGCGGCGTCGGCGTCGATGTCGACCAGCACCACGTGGTCGCCCTCAGCGGCGAAGCGGCGGCTGATGCCGCCACCGATGCCGAGCGCACCGCCGGTGACGACGATCGTGCGCGGAGAGCGGGGAGGTACGTCTTCGTGACCCATGCAACAAACCTAGCATTTGGTTGGTAGCATGGACAGGCCGTCGCACCGGAGCGCGGTACGGAGGAGTGCGCAGTGAGTCTGGTCATCGATTTCGCGGGGAAGGTCGTCGCGGTCACCGGCGGCGGTCGCGGTGTCGGCCGGGGCGTGGTCGACGCGTTCCTGGACGCCGGGGCCGAGGTCGAGTTCTGCGCGCGCTCCGAGCCCGACGGGGTTCCCGAGCGCGACGGGCGCCGCGCTTCCTTCCGCCCCGTCGACGTGCGCGACGCGGCGCAGAACGAGGCGTGGATCCGCGACGTGGCCGAGCGCCACGGACGGCTCGACGTGCTCGTCAACAACGTCGGCGGCTCCCCCTTCGGCCGGTTCGAGGCGGGCTCGCCCCGCTACTTCCAGGCGATCACCGAGATCAACTTCCTCTCGGCCGCCGTCGCCACGCGCGCCGCGTTCGAGCCTCTGCGCGCAGCGAAGGGCAGTGTCGTCAACATCACCTCGATCAGTGCGCGCCGTCCGAGTCCGGGCACCGCCGTCTACGGGGCGGCCAAGGCGGCACTGGAGAGCCTGACCCGCAGCCTCGCCGTCGAGTGGGCCCCCGAGATCCGCGTCAACGCGGTCAGCAGCGGGCTCGTGCACACCGAGAGCGCGGTCGATCACTACGGCACGCCCGAGCAATACGCCGAGATCGCGCGCACCATCCCGCGCGGACGTCTCGCCGACCCCGCCGAGCTCGGGGCCGTGTGCGTCCTGCTCGCCTCCCCCCTCTCCGCGCACCTCACCGGTGCCGTGATCCCGGTCGACGGCGGCGGCGAATGGCCGGCCTTCCTCGCCCACACCCCGAACGCCGACATCGTGCAGCAGGCCGACCGCCTGCCCGACTCTGGAGGAACCCCCTCATGACCGAAGCCGTCATCGTCTCCGCCGTGCGCTCGCCCATCGGCCGCGCGTTCAAGGGCAGCCTGAAGGACATGCGCGGCGACGACTTCGCGACGCAGATGGTGCGCGCCGCCGTGGAAGCCGTGCCGGGACTCGACCCCGCCGAGATCGACGACCTGATGATGGGGTGTGCGCAGCCGGCCGGTCAGCAGGGGTACAACATCGGCCGCATGGTCGCGCTGCAGCTCGGGTGGGACGGCGTGCCCGGCACCACCGTCAACCGCTACTGCGCGTCCTCGCTGCAGACCACTCGCATGGCCTTCCACGCGATCAAGGCGGGCGAGGGCGACGTGTTCGTGTCGGCCGGGGTCGAGGCGGTGTCGCAGTTCGGGTCCGGCAAGGCCGACGGCATGCCCGACACCAAGAACCCGCGGTGGGCCGACGCCGCTGCCCGCACCGCCCGGGACGCGCAGGACCCGGAGTTCGTGTGGTCCGACCCGCGCGCGCGCGGCGAGCTCGCCGACATCTACATCGCGATGGGCGAGACCGCCGAGAACGTGGCCTCGTTCCGCGGCGTCTCCCGGCGCGAGCAGGACGAGTGGGCCGTGCTCAGCCAGAACCGTGCCGAGGCCGCGGCCGCCCGCGGCTTCTGGCAGAAGGACATCACTCCCGTGCGTCTGACCGACGGCACGCTGGTCTCGGCCGACGACGGCCCCCGCGCGGGGGTGACCCTGGACGGCATCGGCGGGATGCAGCCCGTGTTCCGCCCGCACGGCACCGTGACGGCCGCGAACTGCTGCGCGCTGAACGATGGGGCGGCGGCGCTCGTGGTCATGAGCGACACCCGAGCCGCCGAGCTGGGGCTGACCCCGCTCGCCCGCATCGTGTCGACCGGGGTGTCGGCGCTGTCGGCCGAGATCATGGGGCTCGGTCCCGTGCAGGCCGTCGAGCGGGCGCTCGCCCACGCCCGCATGAGCATCGGCGACATCGACCTCCTGGAGATCAACGAGGCGTTCGCGGCCCAGGTCGTGCCGTCCATCGCGGACATCGGCATCGATCCGGAGCGCGTGAACGTCAACGGCGGCGCGATCGCCCTCGGCCACCCCTACGGCATGACGGGTGCGCGCATCACGACCACGGCGATCAACGCGCTGCGGGAGCGAGACGAGCAGTTCGCGGTCGAGACCATGTGCACCGCCGGTGGCCAGGGCATGGCGATGGTGCTCGAGCGCCTGAGCTGACGCCCCGGATCCCGGTCAGGCCTCTTCGGCCTGGAACACGAGGCTGTGATCCTCGCTGCCGCCGTCGCGCAGCAGCGTGAGGGTGAGCGTGGTGGGCCACGCCGCTGCGACCGGGAATCCCTGCACCCCCGCCGCGATGGTGGCGGACGAGCCGGGCGGGACCGTCGTCGAGCCCGTGGTGGGCCCGGTCATCCAGTCCAGCTCGGGTGACACCGCGACCGACCACGTCACGGTGATCGGCGTCGTCCCAGGGTTGCCGACCACCGCTCCCGGCCAGGTGAAGGTCGCGCGGTCGATGGTGACGGGCAGCATCTGCACCGCCGGGCGCGCGGTGGACGCCGCCGCCAGTGGCGCCGCGCAGGTCACCGCCACCACCGGTACCGTCCACACCGCCGCCCGCATCGCCGTGCGTCGCGTGATCCCCGCCGATCGGTCGTGTCCCCGCATCCCCGTCCTTCCCCGTGGCCGACCTCGAAGGCTACCGGCCGGGGGTCGCGCGGGCCAATCGACCGGGGCGGGTCAGGCGCGGTCGCGGAGCTCGGACTTGAGGATCTTGCCGGTGGCGTTGCGGGGGAAGTCCTCCACGAGCACGAACTCGCGCGGCACTTTGAAGTTCGCCAGGTGCCGGCGGCAGAAGGTCTCGAGTTCGGCGGCGTCGGGGCGCGGTTCCGCGTTGTGCAGCAGCAGCACGTAGGCGCGGCCGACGGTGCCGAGCCGGTCGTCGTCCACACCGATCACGGCCGACTCGTTCACCGCCGGGTGCTTGCGCAGCGCGTTCTCGACCTCGGCGGGGTACACGTTGAAGCCGCCGACGATGAACATGTCCTTCAGGCGGTCGGTGATCTTGAGGCAGCCGTGCTCGTCGAGACGGCCGACGTCGCCGGTGTGGAACCAGCCGTCCGCGTCGAGCACGGCGTCGGTCGCGGCCGGGTCTTCGAAGTAGCCGAGCATCACATTGGGGCCGCGCAGCAGGATCTCGCCGTCCACGTCGACCCCCGCGTCGTTCCCCTCCTCGTCCACGACCCGGATCTCCACGCCCTCGACCGCGGGACCGGTGGTCTGGGCCGTGTGCTCCAGCGACTCGCCGGGGCGGGAGAGGGTGGCGACGACGCACTCGGTGAGGCCGTACGCCTGGGCCACGGTCTCGAAGCCGAGCACGTTCACCATGTCGTGGAAGAGCGTCGCGGGGGCGGCCGTGGCCCCGGCGATCGCGAACCGCAGCGACGACAGGTCGTACTCGCTGAGGCGGGGGTGGTCGAGCAGCGATGTGAAGATGGTGGGCACGCCGGGCAGCACGCTGATGCGGGCGGACTGCACGAGGTCGAGCAGGCGGTCGGCGTCGAACACGGCCAGGGGGTAGATCGTGGTGCCGGCCATGAGCGACGTGATCATGCCCGCCTTGTAGCCGAAGCCGTGGAAGAAGGGGTTCACGACGGCGTAGCGGTCCTCCGGCGTGAGGCGGGCTCCGAGGCCCCAGGCGCGCGCGACCGACAGGGTCTGCCGGTGCGCGCTGAGCACGCCCTTGGGCACGCCCGTGGTGCCCGAGGTGAACAGCACGTCCATGATGTCGTCCGGACCGACCGCCGCGGCAGCCTCGGCCACCCGTGACGGTGCCACGGCTCCACCGCCGGCGAGGAAGGCGTCCCACGACAGCAGCCCGCCGGCACCGTCGCCGTCCAGGCAGACCACGGTGCGGAGGTGCGGGAGCCCGGGGAACACCGGGCCGTCCCCGCCGCGCTCGGCCGCTGCATCGCGCAGCATCTCGCTGTAGGACTTGCCGAGGAAGCCGTCCGCCAGCACGAGCGCGGTGGCGCGGGAGCGGGCGAGGATCTCGGCGGCTTCGTGACCCGTGAAGCGGGTGTTCAACGGCACGACCGCGATCCCGACCAGCTGGGCGCCGAGCATCGCGAGGATGAACTCGTACCGGTTGGGCGCCCAGAGACCGATGCGGTCGCCGGGCGCCACGCCCTGCGCCAGGTAGGCGCGGGCGACGTCCTCCACGCGGTCCCGCAGCTCGGCGTAGCCGATCGTCACGTCGCCGTCGACGATGGCGGGGTGATCGCCGAGCGCCGCCATCTCCGTGAGGAGGGCGGGGACCGTGGTGGCTTCCGAGACTGTCATGGACGTCCTTTCCCAGATCATGCGTACACTCCGAAGGGATGTTTCGGGAAACCGCTCGCATGCGGCACACTTGAGCAAGCGCTTGTGAGATTTTCTGTGAAGGAGCAGCAATGGCAACGACCAAAAGCGGAGGCCGCCAGGAGCAGAGCTCCGAGCGGCGCGATCAGATCCTCTCGATCGCCGCGCGCCTGATCGCCAAGCGCGGGTACTCCGCGACCACGGTCCGCGACATCGCCGACGAGGCTGGCATCCTCTCCGGAAGCCTCTACCATCACTTCTCCTCCAAGGAGGCGATCCTCCAGGAGATCCTGGGCAGCTTCATGACCGGGCTGCTCGATCGGTTCGAGGAGATCGTGGCCGAGGGCGGCAGCCCCCGCGACATCCTCGACAAGCTCATCGCGCACGCCTTCACGACGATCGAGAGCCAGCCCGACGCGGTCGGCCTCTACCAGAACGAGCTGTCGTTCCTCGGCCGCCAGCCCGGCTTCGAGTTCCTGCGCGAGAACAGCGAGCGCATCGAGGAGCTGTGGCTGTCGCAGATCCGTGAAGGGCAGAAGGTCGGCGTGTTCCGCGACTCCATCGACGCGCCCATCGCCTACCGCTTCATCCGCGACGCCGTGTGGTCCACGGTCGCGTGGTACCGGCCCGGCCGCGGGCACACCGCCGCCAGCCTGACCGACAACTTCCTCGACCTGCTGCACAAGGGCCTCCTCTCCGACTGAGCGGAGCCCGCGTCAGTCTGCGACCTCGCGGCTGCGGGTGCCGCGCGGGTCGAGCACGTCGCGGATCAGCCGCAGCTCCTCCGCGTCGGGCGTGCGCGTGAGGGGTGCGGCGCTCGCATCCAGCGCGAAGCCGGTGCTGTCCGCCACGAGCTGCGGGTCGACGCCGGGGTGCACCGAGAGCACCGTCACGATGCCGTCCGCGTCGAAGCCGAGCACGGCGAGGTTGGTGACGATCACGCCGAGGCGGTGGTGCTCCAGCCCGGCTTCGGCCGCACGGTCGGTGCCGACACCCGACACCATGTCCACCGACTCCACGAACACGCGGGGGCTGTGCCGGGCCACCCAGTAGTCCACACGGTGGTTGGCCGTGTTGCCCGGAGCCCCGCGCACGCCGATCAGCTGCTTGGTGGGGCGGTCCCAGTCGCCGATGAGCGAGATGTTCTGGTTGCCGTGCCGGTCGATCTGGCTGGCGCCCATCATGCTCTGGCGTCGGCCGGTCGCGAGGATGTCGAAGATGCGGCGGAACGGCGCCCACCCCTCGATCGTCGGTGCGGGGGCTGCGGTGTCGCCGGGCATCGGCGGACCGCTGAGGAAGAAGGCCTCGCCGTCGCTGAGCAGCAGGTCGGGCGCCGTGGTGAGCTTGGCCAGACGGGCGCCGAGGGACGGGATGATCCCGACGGCGTGGGCGAGCACCTCGCCGGAGTCGCGGTAGGTGTCGGCGCAGGCCGCGACGCAGACCTCGGCGGTGGTGGCGACGGTCGCGGGGGTGGGGGCGACGGTGGTCATGACTCTCCTCGGTCGGCGTGGAAGCGGGCGACGGCGGCGTGGTACCCCGCCTCGTCGGTGTGCAGGTACGTGCGCGCGAACTCCGCCCACGCGTCGGGGTCCTTGGCGGATGCGGCGTAGTGCTTCTGGAACGCCTCGTCGCGGTCGTAGTCGGGCGCGCACGTGGTGAAGTGCGCCCCGCGTGGTGCCTCGACCACGGCGGAGGCGTAGAGGCGGCTGAACAGCAGCGTGTGGAACGAGCCCTCGTCGAGCAGTGCGGCGGTCGGCACGACCTTCTCGGCCGAGACGATCGTGCGCTGCGCGGCCATCGCGAACAGGTCGTCGAAGTACGGGTCGGGGCCGAGGTACTGCGCGTTGCCCTGCGGGTCGGCGCGGTTCACGTGCACGAGGGCGACATCGAGGGGGAGCGCCGGCATCGCGACGTACTCGGCGTCGGAGTAGGGGGAGCGGACGGTGCGCAGCCGAGGGTTCGCCGGGAGCACGTCGGAGCCGAGGCCCGCGCGGATCGGGAGGAAGTCGAGGCGGGCGTTCGCGGCACGCAGCCCCGCGACGAACATCCCCTCGTCGTACTCCTCGACCTCGATCGCCCCGCGCTCGCGCGCCCGCGTGAACAGCGGATCGAGCGGGATGCTGTCGAGCGACACGAAGCCGTAGACGAGGCGACGGATGCGCCCGGCCTCGGCGAGCAGCCCCACGTCGGGGCCGCCGAAGGCCACCACGGTGAGGTCGGTGATGTCGCGGCGCAGGATCTCGCGTACCAGGGCCATGGGCTTGCGCCGCGACCCCCACCCGCCGATGCCGACCGTCATCCCGCTCTCGAGGGTGCCGATCGCCTCCTCGATGCTGACCTGCTTGTCCGCCATTCCCGCTCCTTCGCGCGACCGACGCTAAACCTAGCGCTTGTTTGGGAATCACAGTAGCATGCCCGGGAGGGCGAGCAGCGAGGGAGCTGGATGATGCCGGAGCAGGCGCAGGATCGACCCGCCGACCACGTCGTGGTCACCGGGGGAGCGAGCGGGATCGGCGACGCGGTGGTGCGGCTGCTCCGCGAGCGCGGACTCACCGTGACGGTGTTCGACCTGAGCCCGAGCGCCCACGACGACGTGAGCTCCGAGGCGGTCGACCTGCGTGACGAGGCGGCGGTCGAGGCCGCGATGGAACGCGCCTGGCAACGCGCGCCCGTGGGCGGCGTGGTCGTGTGCCACGGAATCCGCGGGGCGTACATGCCCGCGCTGGAGATCGGCCTCGACCGGCTGCGGCTGCTGTACGACGTGCACGTCGTCGGGGCGCTCGCCGTGTCGCGGGCCCTCGTGCGGCGTCTCGATGGAGAACCAGGGTCGATCGTGATGGTGTCGTCGACCACGGCCTATCGCGGCTGGGCGAACCAGGCAGACTACGGTCCGGCGAAGGCGGCGGAGCGGCAGCTGATGGAGAACCTCGCGGTCGAGTGGGCGCCGCTCGGCGTGCGCGTGAACGCGGTCGCCCCCGGCCACACGCTCACCCCGATGGTGCAGGAGCTGGTGGCAGGCGGCTACGACCTCGCCGCGGTCGAGCGCCGCACGCCGCGCGGCCGTCTCGCCGATCCCGAGGAGATCGCCGCCGCGATCATCTGGCTGCTGCGCGATGCCACGCACGTGATCGGCCAGTGCTTGCCGGTGGATGGCGGCTGGACGGTCGTGGGCCGATGATGCCGCAGCGCGCGCTCGGCGACCTGCGGGTCTCGGCGCTCGGGATGGGCGCGATGACGCTCACGCAGACCCCGGAGTCGGATGTCGAGCGGGGCGTCCGCGCCGTGCACGCCGCGGTCGATGCCGGCATCACGCTGTTCGACACCGCCGACTCGTACGGACCGTCGAGCGAGATGGGCGTGAACGAGCGCGCCCTCGCCGCGGCCCTGCGCCGGCACCCCGACGCGAGGGACCGCGTGGTCGTCGCCACGAAGGGCGGCCACACGCGC
>NZ_SSDO01000345.1:0-5443 GCF_004794395.1 Microbacterium sp. K41
GCCATCGGGTCGCTCGCGCACACCAGGGCCGTGGCTCCGGCGGCGAACAGTCGCGCGGCCCCCGCCTGGCCCGACTCGAGCGAGTAGAGGCCGCGCGCCACGAGCTCGTCGCTGAGCGGAGAGCCGAGCTGGTCGAGCAGCCGGCGGGCGGCGTCGAGCTTGCGGCGCGAGGGGATGTGATCGTCCGGCCCGAGCAGCAGACCGATGCGCCGGTGCCCGAGCTGATGCACGTGGAGCACGGCCTGCTCCGCGGCCGCGACGTCATCGGTGGAGACGGTGGGGAAGGGCAGCTCCGGCACGCGCGCGTTCACGAGCACGGTCGGCAGGTTCACCGCCCGCAGGCGCTCGTAGTGCTGGTGTGCGGCGTCGGCCTGGGTGTAGTTGCCGCCGAGGAACACCACGCCCGACACCTGCTGGGCGAGCAGCAGATCCACGTAGTCGGACTCGGTGACCCCGCCGGCGTTCTGCGTGCAGAGCAGGGGCGTGTAGCCGTTCTGGGTGAGCGCACCGCCGACGATCTCGGCGAACGCGGGGAAGATCGGGTTCTGCAACTCCGGCAGCACGAGGCCCACCAGGCGTGCCCGCTCGCCGCGCAGCTTCGTGGGCCGCTCGTAGCCCAGCACGTCCAGCGCCGTGAGCACGGCCTGCCGGGTGGCGTCCGAGACGCCGGGCTTGTCGTTGAGCACGCGGCTGACCGTCGCCTCGCTCACGCCGACCTTGCGGGCCACCTCTGCCAGACGCTTCGACATGCGCTCAGTGTACGCAAGTCCTTGCAAGATCGCGCAAGCGGGTTGCGCTCACCCGCCGGGGCTCGCGCTCACTCCGACGTTGCGCCCGCGGACGTTCCGCTCTCGCTGCCGTTGGCGGGGTCCCCCGCGAACGCGATCGCGCCCAGGAAGTTGTCGCTCGGGTCGCAGAACTTCAGGAACCGCGCGAAGCCCAGGTCCTCGATGCTGGCGATCCGCGTGTCGGACGCCCGCAGCCGCGCGGCCAGGTCGTCGAAGCGCTCCGTCTTGAGGAAGAGGGCCGGCTTCGTGTCGCCGTCCACGGTGACCCGCATCGGCGTGTACTCCGCCGCCTCCCAGAGCATGAGGTCGAGGCCGGGGTCCAGGCGCAGCATGGCGTAGGTCCCGTAGTGCGTGAGCACGCGGAAACCGAGCACGTCCGAGTACCAGCCGATGGCCTCGTCCAGGTTCTTCGCGGGCAGCTGGACATGGTCGAGGGCGGTGACGACGGGGGTCATGGGTGTCCTTCCGGGTGGGACTCCCAACCTATCCGCGGCCGCCGTGGGGAATGCCGCGTCCGATACCCGCCAGAACTCCGGGCGGCGGACTGCTGGGCTGAGGGGATGCACCCGCGAGCCCCCCGCCCTCCGCTGCCTCCGGCGTTCACGCGACTGTCCTGGTCGAGCGTCCTCACGCAGTTCGCCGAGCAGATCGCCCTGGTGGCCGTCCCGCTCACTGCCGTGCTGCTGCTGGGCGCCGACGCCGCGGGCACGGCGCTGCTCCAGGTCGCGCAGACCCTCCCGTTCCTGCTGCTCGCCATCCCGTTCGGGCTCCTCGTCGACCGTTCGTCTCCGCGCCGGCTCCTCCTGCTGCCCGAGGCGCTGCGCGCGAGCACGCTCGTGGCGGTGATCGTCCTCCTCGCCCTCGACGCCCTGCGCTTCGAGTCGTTGCTGGCCCTCGGTTTCGCGGGAGCCGTGGGCACCATGGGCATCAGCGTCGCGGTGCCCGCCGCCGTTCCGCGCACCGTCTCGCGCGATCGCCTGGTCGACGCGAACCGGTGGCTGGAGCTCGGGCGCAGTGCGGCGTTCATCGGGGGGCCGGCCGTCGCCGGGGCGATCGTGTCGCTGGGCGGCGCCGACACCGCGTTCGTCGTGGCGACCGTCGCCTGCCTGGCCGCGCTGGCCGTGCTCGCGCGCACCGACATCCCCGCCCGCGTGGCCGCACCCCGCACGACACCCTGGCGCGACATCGGCGAGGGACTGCGCTTCGCGTTCTTCCATGCGCTGCTGCGGCCGATGATCGTGACCTCCTTCGTGTTCAACGTGGGGTGGTTCCTGCTGCAGTCGGTGTTCGTGGTCTACGCGCTCGACCGCCTCGGCATGACCCCCGCGACGGTCGGCGCCGCGATGGCCGTGTACGGCGGCGGCATGGTGATCGGCGCACTGCTCGCCCCGGTGCTGTCGCGACGGTTCGCGCTCGGCGCTCTGACGATGCTGGGGCCGCTCGGCGGGTTCGCCGCCGCGCTCCTGATGGCTGCGACGCTGTGGGTGCCGGCGCCGGCGTTCGCGTTCGCGGCGTATCTGCTGTTCGGGCTCGGGCCGGTGCTGTGGACCATCGGCACGACGTCGCTGCGTCAGGCGGTGACCCCGGTGTCGATGATCGGCCGGGTGTCGTCGGTGCTGGTCGTCGCCACGTACGGGGCCCGCCCGGTCGGCGCGGCGCTCGGGGCCGTGGTCGCCGCCGGGGTGGGAGTCGAGGCGTGCATCGTGCTGTGCGCCGGGGTGTTCGCCGCGCAGCTCGGCTACGTCCTGCTCTCGGCGCTGCGCCGGGTGCGGGAGATCCCTGCCGACCCCGCGGACGCTGCGGTCGAGGCGACACCGCCGGACGAGTCCGCGGGCGGACGGACGGCACCCTCCGCCCGCGGGTCCGCGTCCGAGTAGTTCCGCGTCAGACCCGGCCACGCTCGGCGGGCGCTTTGCGGTCCCGTGGTTGCGGAGGCCGCGCCGGCGCGGTCGTCGCTCATCAGTACTCCAAGGGATGCGGAGAGGACCGCGTCGGGAAGCCAGGCGGCTGCCCGCGGACTCCGCAGTGCATCCCGCACGGCGGCATAGGGAATGTGCACCAGGGCGAACCAGGTGCGTCCGACGGTGGCGGCGTCCAGCACGCCGAAGTGTGCCTCGGCGAACCGGCGGACCGCGCGCGTCACGTCATCGTTGAGCCGGGCGAGCTCGTCGCCGAGTTCTTCCGGCCATCGAGCGATGAGGTCGTCCCTGCGATACATCGCCATCAGGGCGGCCTCGCTCGGATGCGCGGCACTCCACTCGACCGAGTGCCGCACCGCCTCTCGCGCCGCGGCGAGGAGATCCTCGTCGTCCAGCGCAGTGAGGAAGCCCTGTTGGAACTGCTGCACCGTTCTCAGCCACAGCGTCGCCAGCAGCAGGTCGCGAGAGGGGAAGCGGTGATAGATCGATCCGGAGGGTGCTCCCAGGCGTCGCGCGATCGCCGACACGGTCGCCGCAGCCACCCCCTCCTCCGCGACGAGGGCGATGGCGGCATCCAGGATGCTCTCGTCGGTGTACTTGGCGGCCCGTCCCACGTCAGAGCCCCTCCTTCGCCGCGAGCGTACTCAGCGTCCGTAGCTGCTTCCGCATCATGGGCAGGTCGCTCCAGGCTAGGAGGTAGCGTCGCAGCGCGCCGAGCCGACCTCCGATCCGTGGCATCCGGAGCGTGGCTCCCAGCTGGGAGCCGCCGCCGAGCGTCCGATCGATCCGATAGGTCACCGTGAGGGCGCCGAAGGCCCGCGTGGGCCATCCCTCGTTCATCCGCAACGTCAGTGAGACGTCGCGTTCGAATTCGACGAGAGTGAAGATCGTCATGAAGGTCTGGCCTCTGCGCAGCGACTGCAGTCCGGGGTCGGGCACACGCGGACTGCGGCGCGCGAAGTTGTCGATCGCGTCGTAGCTGTACGGCGCCCGTCGCAGCTGGCACAGCCACAGGAAGAGCGCGGCAGGCGAAGCGGCTGACCGCACCGCGCGCGTGGCGATGCGGATCTCCCCCTCCGGCGCGAGGAGGGAAGTGGCAGGCGTGGCCGAGACGGACGGACCCCACCGCCAGGGCAGGCCACGCGGGGAGGGGGTATCGGCGAAGGCGTGAAGGTCCATGAGCCGATATTAGCGAGTACTCTCTAATTCGACCAGAGCTACGAGGAGCTGCGTCCTGCCGTCAGACCCGGCCCGATTACGTGCGCAGCGCCCTGGCTTCGGCCCGGGTGATGCGCGCCTGGACCCGCGGTTCAACATCCCGGAGGAAGTGCGGACTCGACCGTTCGGCCAGTCCCGGAATCACGCGGGTGTGCGCCCGCCCGTCGCTCCATCGGACGACAGCCGCGGCTCGCCGATGCCGGAGGCGGTGAGGGCACCGAGGGTCTCGTCGAGCCACGCGATGCTCTCGGGAACCCAGCTCCGGGCGCGCGGCGTGAGGGGGCGCGGGTTCAGGTGCGCCGCCCCGGTCGAGAAACCGTGGGCACCGTACGAGTAGACGTGGGCCTCGAAGGGCACTCCGGCTCCGGCCAGCGCGGAGGCGAAGGCGAGCGTGTTCTCCACGACCGTCACGTCGTCGTCGCGCGTGTGGAAGAGGAAGGTCGGGGCGGCGTCGGCCGTGACGTGCTCCGCCGGGTAGGGCATGCCCGGTCGGCAGCGGTCGGCGATCTCCGGCAGGATCACCGGGTAGCCGAGGATCGCGGCGGCGGGCCGGTGCTCGGCCATGGTCGCCGCGACCGCCGCGAGGTGCCCGCCGGCGGAGAACCCGATGACGGCGATCTTCGTCGGGTCGAGGTGCCACGCCTCGGCGTTCGCCGTGAGCTGTGCCATCGCCTGCTCGTAGTCGTCGAGCGGGCGCGGCCAGGCTCCCTGATCGCCGACCGAATAGCGCAGCACGAACGCCTGATACCCCGCCGCGAGGAACGGGTAGGCGACGGGATCCGCCTCCCGGTCGCTGCAGTACTGGTAGCCGCCGCCGGGGAGGATCAGCACGGCCGGGCGGGCCGTGACCCCGGCGAACTCGCCGTCGACGGGCTGCACGTAGCAGGTGAGCGTGACGCCGCGCTCGGCGTTCAGGGTGACGGTCTCGCCGAGCATCGGGGCGGCCTTTCGGGGTGGGGGCGGGGTGGTCGTCAGGCTACCAAGCGCGGGACGTCGCCGGGGGAGCGCGGCGCTCACGCGCGCAGATACGGGTCGACGAGGAGCGGGCCCCGGATCTCGCGGAGCCGCTCGACGAGCCGATCGATCGCCGCCCGGCCGAGCCCCGTGAGCTGCACGTCGTACGGGCCGAGGGGTGCGAGCGGACCGGTGCGCAGCCGCACGACCTCCCAGCCGGCGCCCCGCACCGCGCGGTCCTTGCGGCGGTCGGCCTCCTCGCGCTTGCCGACGTGCTCGAGCCCGTGACGGCCGACGGAGTCGTACTCGATCGCGACCCGCAGCTCGGGCAGCAGGATGTCGGGCCACACCTCGGTGTGCCGGAAGAACGGCCGCACGACCTTGATCGCGTTGAGGCCATCGGTGAACTCCAGCCGGTCGCGCAGCATCGCGCGCAGCTTCGCCTCGGCCGCCGACGCGGGCTTCGGCGCGCACGCGCTGAGGAACGGGGTGCCCTTCGGCAGGTCGGGGGTCTTCGTGCACAGCGCGGGGGCGGGCTTCTTCGGGCGGGCGGGCAGCGCGCGA
>NZ_SSDO01000346.1:0-5777 GCF_004794395.1 Microbacterium sp. K41
CGCGACGTCCGCCCCCGGTGCGACGACGGTGGTCACTGGACCGCCGCGGCCCACTTCTCGCCGAGCAGCGTGCCGGCGTTCGCCGACTGCTCCTCGGTCGGCACGACGGTCTCCGCCGGTGCCTCGGGCAGCGCGGCGGCGAGGTCGGCGTCGATCGTGCCCGCCTCCGTCATGGCCTCCATGCGGACCGGACGGGCGCCGCCCTTCAGCCACAGGTTCTGCACCTCGTCGCTGTAGAGGAACTCCTGCCACAGTCGCGCGGCGGCCGGGTGCGGGGCGTCGGCGTTGATGGCCTGGTTGTAGTAGCCGGCGTAACCGGTGCCGTCGAGCACGACGACCTTCCAGTCGGGGTTGTCGGCCGTGTGGGCGGCGTTCAGGTAGTCCCAGTCGAACACCACCGGGGTCTCACCGCTGGCGATGGTGGCGGTGGTCACGTCGACCTTGAGCAGGTTGCCGGCCTTCTGCAGCTCGGAGAAGAAGTCGATGCCGGGCTGGAAGTCGTCGAGCGTGCCGTCCGACTGCACGGTCGCGAGGCCCACCGCGGCGAACGCGGCACCGGCCTGCGTGGGGTCGCCGTTGATCGCGACCGCGCCCTTGTAGTCGGCGGAGAGCAGGTCGTCGAGCTCGGACGGTGCGTCGTACTTCGACGAGTCGTAGCCGATCGACATGTACCCGCCGTAGTCGCCCACGAACAGCCCGCTCGGCTCCTTGAGCTCGTCGGGGATGTCGTCCCACGTCTGCACCGTGTACGGCGCGAAGGCGTCGGTGTTCTGCAGGGCCACGGTGAGGCCGAGGTCGAACACGTCGGGCGCCGTGTCGAGGCCCTTGTTCGTCTCGGCGGCCTGGATCTCCTCCGCGCTGGACACGTCGGGCGAGGCCTCGTTGATCGTGATCTCGGGGTACTTCTCGGCGAAGAGATCGAGGATCTCGCCGTAGTTCGCCCAGTCGCGCGGGAGCGCGATGACGTTGAGCTGTCCCTCGGCCTTGGCGGCGGCCTCCAGATCGGCGAACGTGCCGAAGTCGGCCACCGACGTGGCCGCCGACGCGTCGACGTCGGACTCTCCGGAGCCGGAGCCCGACGCGTCGGCGGCGCCGGAGCAGGCGCTCAGTGCGAGCGCGGCCGTGGTGGCGAGGGCGATGCCGGCGCCGATGCGCGCGCGGCGGGTGAAGCGTGCCATGAGTATCCTCTCGGTGCCCGGCGCGGGTTCGCCGGGGTCGGGTTGCGAGAGGACACTACGAGCCGGAGGTTGCCGCTCGTGGCGGCCGCGGTGAACGGACGGTGTCCGATGGGTGGCGCGCGGGCGCGGGACCGACAGGCGGGCCGGCGCGGCCGCCGGTCAGTGCGGGACGGTGAGCTTGAAGCCGCGGTGCGAGCCGACGTAGCCGAGACGCTCGTAGAAGCGGTGCGCGTCGGTGCGGGCGGCATCGGAGGTCAGCTGCACCATCGCGGCGCCGAGCGCGGGCGCGGCCTGTTCCCCGACCCAGCGCATCACGGCCCCGCCGAGACCCGCCGAACGCAGATCGCTGCGCACGCGCACGGCTTCGACCAGCAGGCGACGGGCTCCGCGGCGTGCCATGCCGGGGATCGACGTGAGCTGCAACGTGCCGACGACGGCCCCGCCGAGCTCGACCACCAGCAGGTCGTTGGACGGGTCGTCGAGGATGTCCGTCAGGCCGCGCTCATAGGCGGGGCGATCCTCGTCGGAGGCCACATCACCGCGGGCGGCGCTGATGGGGTCGTCGGCGAGCAGCGCGATCACCGCATCGGTGTCGTCCAGGGTGGCCCGCCGCAGGACGGCCTCGCCGACGCGCGACGGGAAGGGGAAGGGCAGGGGGAGGGCGTCGAGCATGGCACCAGTCTCTCAGGGGCGCGGATGCGGGAGGAGGGTGCACTCTCTGGAATCATGGCCGGGTGGATATCGGCACGGTGCTCGGGCTCGAGCAGCTCACCTGGGGGATGCTGATCCTCGTGATCGTCGCGGCGTTCTGCGCCGGCTGGATCGACGCGGTCGTGGGCGGCGGGGGTCTGCTGCAACTGCCCGCGCTGCTGCTGATCCCCGGTATCGCGCCGGTGCAGGCCCTGGCCACCAACAAGCTCGCGTCGGTGTTCGGCACGGCGACGAGCAGTGTCACGTACTACCGTCGCGCGAAACCCGACATCCGCACGGCTCTGCCCATGGCGGTGATCGCGCTGCTCGGCTCGTTCGGGGGAGCCGCGGTCGCCACGGTGCTTCCGCCCGCCGCGTTCAAGCCGATCATCGTGGTCGCACTCCTCGCGGTCGCCCTGTTCACGGCGCTCCGCCCGCAGCTCGGCGCCGCGACGCAGCTGCGCTTCCACGGCCACAAGCACCACCTCATGGCGGGCCTCGCCGGCCTCGGCATCGGCTTCTACGACGGGATGATCGGGCCGGGCACCGGCACGTTCCTGGTGATCACCCTCGTGGCGCTGCTCGGCTATGACTTCCTGCAGGCCAGCGCGAAGGCGAAGATCGTGAACCTCGCCACGAACCTGGGCGCGCTGCTGCTGTTCATCCCGCACGGGTCGGTGCTGTGGCTGCTGGGCGGCATCCTCGCGGTCGCGAACGTCGCGGGCAGCTACCTGGGGTCGCGCATGGCGATCTCGCGCGGCACCACGTTCATCCGCGTGGTGTTCCTCGTGGTGGTCGTCGCGCTCATCGCGAAGCTGGGCGTGGACGTGTGGAACGAGAACATCGTCCCGGCTCTCGCCTCGCTCCGCTGAACCGTCCGCGGCTCACACGACGACGCCGGGTCGGGCAGGTTCCGTGGGGAACCGCCCGACCCGGCGCGGGTGCCTGATCGTGCGCGAGCGGCTCAGGCCGCGTCGTCGTCGGGCTCGTAGTCCACGCCGGCCTCGGCGCGCTGCTCCGGGGTGATCGGGGCGGGCGCGGAGGTCAGCGGGTCGTACCCGTTGCCCGACTTCGGGAAGGCGATGACGTCGCGGATCGACTCGGTCTTCGACAGGTGCTGCAGCACGCGGTCCATGCCCAGCGCGATGCCGCCGTGCGGGGGAGCGCCGAACGAGAACGCGTCGAGCAGGAAGCCGAACTGCTCCTGCGCGACCTCGTCGCTGATGCCCATGACCTCGAAGACCCGCTTCTGCACGTCTTCGCGGTGGATGCGGATCGAGCCGCCGCCGAGCTCGGAGCCGTTGCACACGATGTCGTACGCGTAGGCGAGGGCCGAGCCGGGGTCGGTGTCGAACGTGTCCTCGAACTCGGGCTTCGGGCCGGTGAACGCGTGGTGCACCGCCGTCCAGGCGCCCGCGCCCACCGCGACGTCACCCGAGGCCACCGCGTCGGCGGCGGGCTCGAACATCGGGGCGTCGACGACCCAGGTGAACGCGAACTCGTCCGGGTTCAGGTAACCCAGGCGGCGGCCGATCTCCACGCGCGCGGCGCCGAGCAGCGCCCGGCTCTCCTTGGTGGATCCGGCGGCGAAGAACACGCAGTCGCCCGGCTCGGCGCCCACGAGCTCCGCGAGACCCGCCTGCTCCGCCTCGGACAGGTTCTTCGCGGCGGGGCCGCCCAGGGTGCCGTCCTCGTTGAACAGCACGTACGCGAGGCCGCGGGCGCCGCGCTGCTTGGCCCAGTCCTGCCAGGCGTCGAGCACCTTGCGCGGCTGCGAGGCACCGCCGGGCATACGCACCGCGCCGACATACTCGGCCTGGAACACCCGGAAGGGGGTGTCCGCGAAGTACTCGGTCGCCTCGACGAGCTCGAGCCCGAAGCGCAGGTCGGGCTTGTCGGAGCCGTACTTCGCCATCGCCTCGGCGTAGGTGATGCGCGGCAGCGGGGTCTGCACCTCCACGCCGATCGTCTTCCACATCGCCACGATGAGCGACTCCATGAGGGCGATCACGTCTTCCTGCTCGACGAAGCTCATCTCGATGTCGAGCTGCGTGAACTCGGGCTGCCGGTCGGCGCGGAAGTCCTCGTCGCGGTAGCAGCGGGCGATCTGGTAGTACTTCTCCACGCCGCCGACCATGAGCAGCTGCTTGAACAGCTGCGGCGACTGGGGCAGCGCGTACCAGCTGCCCGGGTGCAGCCGCGCCGGCACCACGAAGTCGCGGGCGCCCTCGGGGGTGGAGCGGGTGAGGGTGGGGGTCTCGACCTCGGTGAAGCCGTCGGCGTGCAGCACGTCGCGGACGGCCTTGTACACGTCGGAGCGCAGACGCAGCGCGGAGGCCGCGGCCGGACGGCGCAGGTCGAGGTAGCGGTACTTGAGACGCGCCTCCTCGCCCACGGTCTCGGTGTCGGCCAGCGCCGTGGAGACCTGGAAGGGGAGCGGAGCCGAGGGGTTCAGCACCTCGACCTCGGCCGCGATGACCTCGATCTCGCCCGACGGGAGGTTCGGGTTGGCATTGCCCTCGGGGCGGCGCGAGACCTCGCCCGTGACCTTGAGCACGAACTCGTTGCGCAGCGGGTGGGCGACCTCCTCGTCGCGGATGACCACCTGGGCGATGCCCGAGGCATCCCGCAGATCGATGAACGCGACGCCTCCGTGGTCACGACGACGATCGACCCACCCGGTGAGGGTGACGGTCTGACCGATGTTCTCGGCGCGCAGGGAGCCTGCGGTGTGGGTGCGCAGCACGGAGTATTCCTTCTGATCTGGGAAATGGAGAACCCGCCCAGTCTACGGGGGTGCGCGACCCCTTCTCACGGGACGGCCCGTCCCTCAGTAGGGTGTCTGTGAACGGAAGGTGCCCCCATGAACCTCGCTCTCGTCCCCGCGGCCGACGTCCCGGTCGTCCCCGACTTCCTCGGTCAGTTCCTCTCCGGGACCACCGGCGTGGTGGCGTTGATCTTCTACATCCTCCTCGCCGTCGCCTGGTGGAAGGTGTTCACCAAGGCCGGATATCCGGGCATCCTCGCCCTCATCCCGATCGTCAACGCGATCTTCCTGTTGCGCATCGCCGGGATGTCGGGCTGGTGGGTCCTGCTCTACCTGGTGCCGATCGCCAACGTGGTGCTCGCGATCGTCGTGGCCGTGAAGGTCGGCGCCCGCTTCGGCAAGGGCGGCGTCTTCTCGTTCTTCCTCCTCTTCGTGTTCTCGTTCATCGGATACTTCATCCTCGGCTTCGGCGACTCCCGCTACCGCGAGATCTGACGTGGGGGTATCGCGACTGCACCTCGTGCGGCACGGTGAGGTGCACAACCCCGCCCGCGTGCTGTACGGCCGGCTGCCCGACTATCACCTGAGCCGCGCGGGCCGCGGGATGGCGGCGTCGGCGGCCGCGCACGTGGCGCAGCTCGGCGACCCCGTGGCGGCGCTGTACGCCTCGCCGCTGGAGCGCGCGCAGGAGTCGGCGGAGCCGTTCGCCGAGCGGTTCGACCTGGTGCCGGAGATCGACATCCGTCTGATCGAGCCGACGAACGTCTTCGAGGGCACCCGCATGCGCCGGTCGCTGATGAACCCGCTCAACTGGTGGCATCTGCGGCAGCCGTCGGTCCCCAGCTGGGGCGAGCCGTATGCGTCGATCGCGGAGCGCATGCTCGGGATCATGGATGAGGCGTGGACGGCCGCACTGGAGAGCACGACCGAGGGCGACATCGTGATGGTGTCGCACCAGGCGCCCATCTGGATCACGCACCTGCGCGTGGCGGGGCTTCCGCTGCAGCACGACCCCCGCACGCGGCGCTGCGCCCTGTCGAGCGTCACCTCGTTCGAGCGCGTGGGCGACGTGTGGCGCGAGGTCGCCTACGCGGAGCCCGCCGCCACCGGCGACGCGGTCGACGTCGGCGCGGTCTGACCCG
>NZ_SSDO01000347.1:0-623 GCF_004794395.1 Microbacterium sp. K41
CACGCGCAGCTGTTCGACCTGGTCGACGAGGGCGAGCGCACGATCGGCCGGCTCGCCGTGCGCATCACCCACCGCCCGGCACGACCCGCCGGCGGCGACGGCCGCCTGCACCGCATCGCCGGTGTGGAGATGGAGCTGACGGTCGAGATCGGCCGCACCCGCATGGCCGTGCGTGACGTGCTCGACCTGGAGCCCGGCCGCATCGTGGAGCTGGACCGTTCGGCCGGCGCCCCCGCGGACGTGAAGCTGAACGGCCGCACGATCGCCCACGGCGAGGTCGTGGTGGTCGACCAGGACTACGCGGTGCGGATCACGCGCATCCTCGAGAACGTCGAGGCCTGACCCTGGACGACCTGCTGCTCGCCCTGCGGGTCGGGCTCTCCCTGGCGGCGGTGCTCGGCCTGCTGTGGTTCCTGCAGCGCCGGGTCGCGAAGACCCAGTCGCGCAAGCGCGACGCCGAGCCGATCACGGTGCTGGGGCGTCAGGGCCTCGGGGCGAAGGCGCAGCTCGTGGTGGTGCAGACCGAGGACGCCCGCTACGTGCTGGGTGTCACGGAGCACGGCGTGAGCGTGGTCGACCGCCTTCCGCTGCGCCCGGAGCCCGCGGCCCCGCCCACCGGGCCG
>NZ_SSDO01000348.1:0-40391 GCF_004794395.1 Microbacterium sp. K41
GAGGGCGAGCGGCAGACCCACCGCGATCACGTCGGGGCGCGACAGCACCAGCCCGAGGCCCGCGAGCACGGCCGCCCCGGCGAGGCCGAGCGCGATCACGGGCGTCCGATGCCACGCCACCCCCGCGGATGCCGTCGTCGTGGTCTCGTCGGTCATCGCGCGGCCGCGACGGTCGGCGGCACCGGGGTGCGTTCGACCGCCGCCGCCACGACTCCACCCGGATCCACCCCCTGCGCCCAGGCCTGCGGAGTGAGTGTCAGCCGATGCGCCAGCACAGGGACGGCGACGCGTTTGACGTCGTCGGGCCGCACGTACGACCGCCCCTCGAGTGCCGCGACGGCCCTAGCGAGCAGCACGAGCGCCTGGGATCCGCGAGGCGAGGCACCCACCGACACGTTCACCGCCTCGCGGGTCGCCCTCGTCAGGTCCACGGCGTAGCGCACCACGTCCTGATCGACGTTGATGCGCTCGACCGCCGCCTGGAGCGCGAGAAGCCCCTCCGTGTCGACCACGGCGGGCACGCGGACGTCGGGCGTCTGCCGCCGCACCCTGTCGACGATGATGCGCGTCTCGTCGTCCGGGGCGGGGTAGCCCACGGTGAGGCGCACCATGAACCGGTCGAGCTGCGCCTCCGGCAGGGCGTAGGTCCCTTCGTACTCGATGGGGTTGGAGGTCGCGATCACGTGGAAGGGCTGCGGCAGTGGGAAACGGTTCCCCTCCACCGTGACCTGCCGCTCGGCCATCGCCTCGAGCATCGCGGACTGCGTCTTGGGCGTGGTGCGGTTCACCTCGTCGGCGAGGAGCAGACCCGTGAAGATCGGCCCGGGCCGGAAGACGAAGTCCCCCTCGGTCGGCGCGTACACGTACGAGCCCGTCACGTCGCCGGGCAGCATGTCCGGCGTGCACTGCAGCCGTCGGAACTCCAGTCCCAGCGCCTGGGCCAGGCTCCGCGCGGCCAGCGTCTTGCCGAGCCCCGGCACGTCCTCGAACAGCACGTGACCCCCGGCCAGGATCGCCGCGAGGGCGAGTGTGAGCGTCTCGTCCATACCGACGACGACGCTGCGCACCCCCTCCAGCACACGGCGACCCGTGGTCGCGATCTCGGTGGTCTCATCCGTGGTCATGCTGTCTCCTCCGTGTCGGTGGGTATGCGTTCGAGCGCGTCCAACGCTCTCTCGATGTCGTCGCGCCGCACCTCGCGGCGGGACAGTCCCGCGCGGATGCCCTGGCCGAGCAGCGCGTCGATGGCCGCGTGGTCGGCGGGATCGTCGAGGTCGAGGCCGCGGTGCGCGAGCCGCCGGCGGAGCACGTTCTGCACGCGGCGCACGAGGATGGTCCCCGCAACGCCCGAACGCGTGTTGATCGCCCATGCCAGCCGGGAGACCTCGGAGCCCCTGGCCTCGCGCGGCGGACGCTCGGGCGGCCAGAGGACGGGATCGTCGACCAGGACCCCGCGCAGCGCGAGGGACACCGCCGCGGCGACCGTCGTCCACGACACCGCGAACGCCAGCGGGACACCCGCGGCGCGCAGCCCCAGCACGAGGGCGACCGCGAGCAGCACACAGCCCGCGGCGATCGCGACGGTCCGCGCCCTCATCGCCACCCCTCCCTGATGCCGCGCAGGCTCGCGGCCGCGGCAGCGCGATCCGCCTCGTCGGCGACGCGGCCGCCGAAGCGCACCTGCTCGTAGAGACGGAGCAGCGTGATCACGTCGTCGCGGATGCCCGCCCGGCGCCCGACGATACGCACCGTGAACTCCGACGGCGTCTCCGTCGCCGAGCGGCCGGCCCCGGCATCCGCCGCCGACTCCTCCAGTCCGACCCAGGCGGAGACGATGGCGTCGGCGGCCCGCGGACGTTCCGCGATCGTTCGGAGCGCTGCGTCGACTCCCCGGCGGATGACCGCATCGTCGGGCGCCGCCTCGACCACGGGCCCCCCGGACGCGGCGTCCGGGACGGCCGCGTCCGTGCGCCGCAGGGGACGATCGCGCCACAGATCACGGAGGCGGCGGGCGGCCCACCGTGCCACGACCACGAGCACCAGCACCGCGACGGCGGCGAGCAGCGCTCCGAACACGACGCCGAGGATGTTCTGCAGCACCGAGTCCTCCGGCGGCTCCAGCTCCGGGAGGGGCGAGCTCGTCGTCTCGGGGACGACGACCGCGTCGGGCTGCTGTTCCGGCGGGGGCGGCGACGACGGCGCGAACTGCGGCTGCCCCTGAAGCGCCGCGGCGAGCATCAGCAGAGCGAAGAGACCGACCACCCCGCCGAGGAGCAGGATCCGGCGGAGTGTTCCGCGACCGCTCGCGCGCGGGGCTCCGCGAGTGGGGGCCTCGGTGCGCGACATGAGTCCACCCTAGGGTCGGGCGCGGCGCGGGCGTGGTCAGGCGGACGGCGCTGCCGTGGAGCCGCTGTCGAGCCGGCGCCCGGCGAAAGCGCCGAGTCCGTCGCGGAGCGCACCGACCTCCTGGATGCTCATGCCGACGGCGCGCATGACCTGCACGGGCACGTCGACAGCGCGAGCACGCAGCGCCACGCCCGCCTCCGTGAGCGTGATCTCGAGCCGACGCTCGTCCTCGGCGCTGCGCTGTCGTGCCACGAGGCCGTCCGTCTCCAGGCGCTTGACGAGGGGCGAGGCCGTCGCCGGCTCCAGCGCGAGGTCTGCGGCAAGGTCGTTGAGGGTGCGCGGCGCCCTTTCCCACAGCGCGAGCATGACCAGGTACTGCGGATGCGTCAGTCCCAGCGGCTCCAGGATCGGGCGGTAGATCGCCACGATGTTGCGAGCGGCCGTGACGATCGCGAAGCACAACTGGTTCTCGAGGCGGAGCAGGTCGTCGGAGGCGGTCACGGATCGACTATACATCTGCACGAATCATTAGTACACTAATGAACATGTCGAACGACTCCACTCGGCCCCCGCTTCGCACCCGCATCCGCGAGGCCGGGGGCCTCTACACCTGGGTCAACACCAACCTGGTCCGTCTCGCCGGTCCCGCGTCCGTCGGACCGTACGAGAAGACGCCGCCTCCCAGCGCTGCCGAGCGCGCCGAGCGGGCCTGCCCGCTGTGCGGGGCGCCGATGACACAGCACGAGATCGACCGATCGGGTCCGAAGACCCTGGTGCACTGCCCCTAGCCCTCGTCGGAAGCCGCCTCGACCGCGGCGCCCGTCGACTCGCGCGCGACATCGAGCCACAGCATCAGCGCGGCATCGTCCTCGATCGCCGACGGCGCGACGTCGAGCCATCCGGAACTCATGGTGCGCGAGCCCATCACCGCGCGGGAGACCCCCGCTTCCGTGAGCATCGCCGCCCCGTTCTCGTCGTCCACGCGGACGAGGAGCACACCGCCCGTGCGCGCGCCCACCAGGATGCGCCCGCCGTCCAGGAACGCCTTGGTTCCGAACATCCGGCGCTCCTCGATCGCGTCATCCGCGCTCAGCAGCGCCCGGATCCGATCGGCGAGGTCGTTCCCTGCGTCATCCATCGCCACTCCACTCAGGCGTGCCCGGCCCGCTCCATCGAGCGGAGCTCCTTCTTGAGGTCTTGCACCTCATCGCGCAGGCGCCCGGCGAGCTCGAACTTCAGCTCGGCGGCCGCCGCGAGCATCTGATCGGTCAGATCCTGGATCGTCGCCTCGAGCTGCTGCGCCCCCTCGGCCGCGATGCCCGTGCGCCGGAGGTTCGGCGTCGGCGATTTGCCCTTGCCCGAGGCCCGGCCACGGCCCGACATCAGGTCGGCGGTGTCGGCGCCCTCGCGGGCGAGCACCTCGGTGATGTCGGCGATCCGCTTGCGCAGGGGCTGCGGGTCGATGCCGTTCTCCTTGTTGTACGCGATCTGCTTCTCGCGACGGCGGTCGGTCTCCTCGATGGCCTTCGCCATGGAGTCGGTCATGTTGTCGGCGTACATGTGCACCTCACCCGAGACGTTTCGCGCCGCGCGGCCGATCGTCTGGATGAGCGAGGTGCCGGAGCGGAGGAAGCCCTCCTTGTCGGCGTCGAGGATCGCCACCAGCGACACCTCGGGCAGGTCGAGGCCCTCACGCAGCAGGTTGATGCCCACGAGCACGTCGTACACGCCGGCGCGCAGCTCACTGAGCAGTTCCACTCGGCGAAGCGTGTCGACGTCGGAGTGCAGGTAGCGGACCCGCACGCCGTGTTCACCGAGGAAGTCGGTGAGCTCCTCGGCCATCTTCTTCGTCAGCGTCGTGACGAGTACGCGCTCATCGCGCTCGACCCGCAGCCGGATCTCTTCGAGCAGGTCGTCGATCTGCCCCTTCGACGGCTTCACGATGATCTCCGGGTCGACCAGACCCGTCGGGCGGATGATCTGCTCCACCACGCCGTCGGCGATGCCCATCTCGTACTTGCCCGGCGTCGCCGACAGGTACACGGTCTGCCCGATGCGGTTCTTGAACTCGTCCCACCGCAGCGGGCGGTTGTCCATCGCGCTGGGCAGCCGGAAGCCGTGGTCGACCAGCGTGCGCTTGCGGGAGGCGTCGCCCTCGTACATCGCGCCGATCTGCGGCACCGTGACGTGCGACTCGTCGATCACCAGCAGGAAATCGTCGGGGAAGAAGTCGAGCAGCGTGTGCGGGGGCTCGCCCGGCATGCGGCCGTCCATGTGCCGCGAGTAGTTCTCGATCCCCGAGCAGAAGCCGAGCTGCTGCAGCATCTCCAGGTCGAACGTGGTGCGCATGCGGAGACGCTGCGCCTCGAGCAGCTTGCCCTGGCGCTCGAACTCCTTCAGCCGCTCCTCCAGCTCGTGCTCGATCGTGCCGATGGAGCGCTGGATCACGTCGGTTCCCGCGACGTAGTGCGACGCGGGGAAGATCGGCACGGCGTCGAGCTTCTCGATCACCTCGCCGGTGAGCGGGTGCAGCGAGTACAGCGCCTCGATCTCGTCGCCGAACAGCTCGATGCGGATCGCGTGCTCCTCGTAGACGGGGATGATCTCGATCGTGTCGCCGCGCACCCGGAAGTTGCCCCGCGAGAAGTCGACGTCGTTGCGGTTGTACTGCATCGCGATGAACTGCCGGATGAGCGCGTCGCGGTCGTACCGCTCCCCCACCTGCAGCGCCACCATGGCTCGCAGGTACTCCTCCGGCGCGCCGAGGCCGTAGATGCACGACACCGTCGACACCACGACCACGTCGCGCCGGCTCAGCAGCGAGTTGGTGGTGGAGTGTCGGAGCCGCTCGACCTCGGCGTTGATCGACGAGTCCTTCTCGATGAAGGTGTCCGTCTGCGGCACATACGCCTCTGGCTGGTAGTAGTCGTAGTACGAGACGAAGTACTCCACCGCGTTGTTCGGCATGAGCTCGCGGAACTCGTTGGCGAGCTGGGCGGCGAGGGTCTTGTTGTGCGCGAGCACCAGCGTGGGACGCTGCACCTGCTCGATCAGCCACGCCGTCGTCGCGGACTTGCCGGTACCCGTGGCGCCGAGGAGGACGATGTCGGTCTCGCCCGCGTTGATGCGCGAGGCGAGGTCGGCGATGGCCTGCGGCTGATCACCGGCCGGGGCGTACTCGCTGATGACCTCGAAGGGACGGACACTGCGCGTGGGCTGCATGCTTCCAGCGTAGGCCGCCCCTCCGACATCGGGGCCGGGTCAGGCGACCAGGACCGCCGTCTCCGCCGAGGGCTCGGTGGTCGCGGTCGCACTCCCGCCGTTGAGGAGCGTCATGGTCGCGGTCGAGCGCAGTTCGCCGGGCGCCGAGCCGATCACGTTGAAGCTCAGCGCGTCGCCGAAGCTCGACGGCGTCCTGATGAAGGTGAAGCTCGTGGCGGTGGAGCCGCCGACGGGCTGCGGCGCCCAGGCCCCGAACGACGACGCGGGGTCGAGCGTGACGGGAGAGGAGAACGTGACGACCACGACAAGCGAGCCACCGGCGGGCGGACTCATCCAGGGGTTCGCCCGATAGCTGATCTGGGTGCTGAAGGTGGCGCGCAGGCCACCGCTCGCCGCGACCAGGCTGGTGAACGCGCCCTGCGCCTCCGCGTCCCAGTAGTAGTTCGCCGTGCTGTTCGGGACGACGGTCGCGCTGGCTGCCGCCAGCGGCGCAGCGACGGCCACCGCGATGACGGGGGCCGACCAGGCCGCTCCCTTGATCAGAGTCCGACGCGAGATGCCATGGCTCGACTGAGTCACTTCTTCCACTCCCCAGCGCGCGGAAAAAGCTCTCCCCCAGCAGACCATCCCCTGGTGCGTCCCCACGCCCTTCCAGAATATCGGCGACGTTCTGCGCACCTGGAGAAATGCTGAACGTCCGGTCGGTCAGCCGGTGCAGAGGCGCTCCCACAGCGCGTCGGCCTGCGCGACCGTCTCGGCGAGAGCGCCGCCGGTCTCGATCACCACGTCGGCGATCGCCAGACGCTTCTCGTCGGACACCTGCGCGCCGATGCGCTCGCGGGCGGCAGCCTCGTCCATGCCCCGCAGCTCGACCAGCCGACGCAGACGCTCCTCCGCCGGGGTATGCGCGACCACGATCAGGTCCCACGGGTCGTCGACCCTCGCCTCCACCAGCAACGGCACGTCGTACACCACCACCGCGTGCGGATCGGCGGCGAGCGCGTCCGTGAAGCGGCGCTGCGACTCGTCGCGCACGGCGGGGTGCACGATCGCGTTCAGCTGCGCCAGCTGCTCCGGGTCGCCGAACACCCGCGCGCCCAGCGCCGGCCGATCCAGGGAGCCGTCCTCCGCGATGACCTCCGGGCCGAACACCTCGGCGATCCGCTCCAGCACCGGCGACCCGGGCGCCTGCACGTCGCGCACGATCGCGTCCGCATCCACGATGATCGCTCCGTGCTCCGCGAGACGACGGGCGATGGTCGACTTCCCGGAGGCGATGCCACCGGTGAGGGCGATGAGGGGCATGACGTCAGTCTAGGTTCCCCACGACGGGCCTCAGCGCGCGAGCAACTGCCGTCGCGAGCTGATCACGCCGGTGTCGAATCCCGCGAGATGCAGTCCGCCGTGGAAGCGTGCGTGCTCGATCTTGATGCACCGGTCCATCACCACCGCGAGCCCCGCGGCCTCGGCGATCGTGGCGGCCTCCTCGTTCCACGACCCGAGCTGGAGCCACAGGGTCGAGGCCCCCGCGTCGATCGCCTCCTGCGCCACGCCCGGCAGGTCGTCGTGGCGACGGAACACGTCCACGATGTCCGGCCGCACGGGAAGGTCCGCGAGGGAGGCGTAGACGGGCTGTCCGAGGATCTCGGTCTCCCGCGGGTTCACCAGGTACACGTCGTAGGCCGTGCTGGACAGCAGGTAGGTCGCGACGAAGAACGACGCCCGTGCCGGGTTGTTCGACGCTCCGACGATCGCGATGGTCCTCGCCCTGCGGAGCAGCGCGAATCGCTCCTGCTGCGTGGGCCCCGTCCACGTGCGACCAGGGGCGGGCGCGGCCGCGGGAAGGGCGCAGCTCTGCCCGTCCGCGGGCGCCGCCGGAAGAGCGCAGGCGTCGCCGGTCGAGGTCGTGGCGCTCATCGGGTGACTCCCGTCGCGATGGTGAGGGCCTGATCCAGGTCCCAGAGGATGTCGTCCGCGTCTTCCAGCCCGACCGAGATGCGGATCAGATCGGGACGCACCCCGGCGTCCACGAGCTGCTCCTCGGTGAGCTGGCGGTGCGTGGTCGAAGCCGGGTGGATCACCAGGGTCCTGGCGTCGCCGATGTTCGCCAGGTGCGACGCGAGCTGCAGGTTCTCGATCAGCTTCTCCCCCGCGGCACGCCCGTCGTCCGCGGCCACCCCGAACGCGAACACGGAGCCGGGACCGAGCGGGAGGTACTTCGCCGCACGCTCGTGATGCGGATGATCCTCCAGACCCGCCCACGTGACGTAGGCGACCCGCGGGTCGGATGCCAGCCAGTCCGCGACGACCCGGGCGTTGGCCAGATGCGCATCGATGCGCTGCGGCAGCGTCTCGATGCCCTGCAGCAGGGTGAACGCCGACTGCGGGCTCAGCGCCGGCCCGATGTCGCGCAGCTGCTCGGAGCGGAGCTTGGTGAGGAAGCCGTACTCGCCGAAGTTGTCCCACCACCGGATGCCGCCGTACGACGCGACGGGCTCCGTCATCTGCGGGAACTTCCCGTTGCCCCAGTCGAAGGTGCCCTTCTCGATCACGACACCGCCGAGGGTCGTCCCGTGGCCGCCGAGGAACTTGGTGACCGAGTGGATCACGATGTCCGCACCGTGCTCGAGCGGACGCGCCAGGTAGGGCGTGGCGAGCGTCGCGTCCACGACGAGCGGGACGCCCGCCGCATGGGCGACCGCGGCGAGACCCTCGATATCCGCGATCTCGCCGGAGGGGTTGCCGATCATCTCGACGTACACGACCTTCGTCTCCGGACGGATCGCCGCGGCGAAGTCGACAGGGTCGGTCGAGGCGACGAACGTGGTCTCGACGCCGAAGCGGCGCAGGGTCACGTCGAGCTGCGTCACCGTGCCGCCGTAGAGCTGTGCCGCGGCGACGACGTGGTCCCCGGCCCCGACGAGGGCCGCGAAGGTGAGGAACTCCGCGCTCATGCCCGAGGCGGTCGCGACGGCCCCGATGCCGCCCTCCAGCGAGGCCAGGCGCTCCTCGAGCGCGGCGACCGTGGGGTTGCCGATGCGCGAGTAGATGTTGCCGTACTTCTGCAGAGCGAACAGGTTTCCGGCGTCCGCCGCGTCGTCGAACACGAACGACGTGGTCTGGTAGATCGGCACCGCCCGTGCGCCCGTCGATGCGTCCGGCGTGCCGCCGGCGTGCAGGGCCCTGGTGCGGAACCCGAAGCGATGTTCTTCCGTCATGATGTCCTCAGTTCGGCGGCGGAGAGCACGTCGGCGATGTCGTCGACGGCCCACGGGTTCTGCAGCGAGGTGGTGTCCCCGAGGGGGCGGGGCACTCGACCGGCTCGACGGTCGTGCTCGGCCTCCCACAACTCTGCCAGCAGTCGGCGCATGATCTTGCCGGAGCGGGTCTTCGGCAGATCAGGCACGACGACGATGTGTCGGGGCTTCGCGACCGGGCCGATCGCCCGTGCGACCTGCTCGCGCAGCGCGGCCGGTTCGACCTCCGCCCGGCCGGACGGGGTCACGTACGCCACGACGGCCTGTCCGGTGACGGCGTCCGGCACTCCGGCCGAGCCCGCCTCGCCGACGGTGTCGTGGGCCACGAGGGCTGATTCGATCTCGATCGTGGAAAGCCGGTGACCCGACACGTTCACGACGTCGTCGAGGCGGCCGAGGATCCAGATGTACCCGTCCGCATCCCTCGTGGCTCCGTCACCCGCGACGTAGTAGCCGCCGTGCTCGCCCCGGCCCGCGTACGCCGACCAGTACGCGTCGCGATAGCGCTGCGGGTTGCCCCACACCGTCCGCGCCATGCCGGGCCACGGGCGCCGGACCACCAATGTGCCGGACTGACCGGCGGCGACCTCGTCGCCGTGCTCGTCCACCACGGCCACGTCGCTGCCGGGCAGCGGGACCGAGGCGGAACCCGGCTTGAGAGCCGTCACCCCCGGAAGCGGCGCGATCATCGCGGCCCCCGTCTCCGACTGCCACCACGTGTCGATCACGGGCAGCTCATCGCGGCCGAAGGCGCGGCGGAACCACACCCAGGCCTCCGGGTTGATGGCCTCGCCGACCGTGCCCAGCAGACGCAGCGAGGACAGGTCGTGACCCGCGGGGAGGTCCGCGCCGAACCAGGTCATGAACGTGCGGATGAGCGTCGGGGCCGTGTAGTACACCGTGACGCCGTACCGTTCGATGATCTCGAGGTGCCGCTCGCGATGCGGGGCGTCCGGCGTGCCCTCGTAGATCACCTGCGTCAGACCGTTCGACAGCGGCCCGTAGATCTCGTACGTGTGCGCGGTGACCCAGGCCAGGTCGGCCGTGCACCAGTGCACGTCGTCCGGCTTCGCGTCGAAATGCGCCCAGTGCGCCCAGCTCGCGTGCGTCAGGTAGCCGCCGGACGTGTGCACCAGCCCCTTGGGCTTCCCGGTCGTGCCGGAGGTGTAGATCACGAAGAGCGGATGCTCCGCGTCGAACGCCTCCGCGTCGTGGACAGGCGAGGCCGTGTCGACCACCTCGTGCCACCACACGTCTCTGCCCTCGGTCCACGGCACGTCCTGGCCCGTGCGGCGCAGCACGAGGACGTGCTCCAGGGTGTCCAGGCCCGCTGCCGCGCGGTCCGCGGTGGATTTGACCTCGGTCGCGGCGCCGCGCCGGAACTGCCCGTCGCTGGTGACGAGGAGCTTCGCGCCGGTGTCCTCGAGCCGGAAGCGCACGGCCTCCGCCGAGAACCCGCCGAACACGAGCGAGTGGACGGCGCCGATGCGCGCACACGCCAGGGTGACCACCACCGTCTCCACGAGCACCGGCAGGTAGATCACGACCCGGTCGCCCGCGCCGATGCCGAGCGCCGTGAGGGCGTTCGCGGCGCGGGACACCCGGCGCAGCAGCTCGGCGTACGTCACCGACTCCCGGTCGCCGGGCTCGCCCTCGAAGTGCAGTGCGACCCGGTCTCCGCGGCCCGCGGCGACATGGCGGTCGAGGCAGTTCACGGCCACGTTGAGCCGTCCGCCGACGAACCACCGCGCGGCGGGAACGCGCCCGTCGATCGGGGGCTCCCACTCGTGCGCGGTGTGCCACGGTGCAGACCACTCCAGCCGCCGTGCGGCTTCCTCCCAGAACGCGGTGGGGTCGGCGGCCGCCCTGGCATAGGCCTCGGCGGTCACGTTGGCGTCCGGGAACAGCGGTGACGGCGGGTAGACGCGCGTCTCGTGCAGCCGGGCCTCGGTCGCGGTCACGTCCATCGCCGCAGCAGGTACTTCTCGACCAGCGCGAGCACCCCGTTGGTGAGGGTGCCGAGCAGGGCCAGCAGCACGATCGACAGCAGGATCCGATCCACGCGTCCGCTGTTCTGCGAGTCGGTCAGCAGGAAGCCGAGCCCCATCGACGACGCGATGAGCTCCGCGGCGACGAGGAACAGCCACGCCTGAGCCAGGGCGAGCCGCAGTCCGGACACGACGGAGGGGATCACGGCGGGCAGCTGCACCACCCGGAACAGCGACCATCCGCGAAGGCTGAAGGAGCGGCCGGCCTCGACCAGCTGGGGGTCGACGTGTCGCAGGGCCGAGGCGACGGTGGTGTACACGGGGAAGAAGGCACCGATCGCGATCAGGGTGACCTTCGACTCCTCGCCGATCTGCATCCACAGGATGAGCAGCGGCACCCAGGCGAGCGAGGGCACGGCCCGCAGCGCGGCGAGCGTGGGACTCAGCAGCACGTCGCCGAGGCGCGAGAGACCGACGATCCCGGCGATCGCGAGACCGATCACCGAGCCGATCGCGAAGCCGAGCAGCACGCGCTGCACGGAGATCGCGATGTGCGTCCACAGTTCTCCGCGCTGTGCGAGTTCGACACCGGCCGTCACGACCGAGGCGGGTGCGGGCAGCCGGTAGGGCGGCACGATCCCGGTCGCGGTCACGTACTGCCAGGCGCCGAGGATCAGCAGCGGGAGCACGAGCCCGGCGACGACCCGCACGGCCGGGCGGTTCCACCCGTGCCCCGTGCCGGCCGGACGTCGGTGCTCGCCCTTCGCGACGTCGAGCGCGTCCCGCGAGTCCGCCGGGACGATGGCCCGCTGGTCGAGATCGGTCACTCGTCCCCGACCGCCTTCTTCGCGAACGTGTCGTTCACGATCGACGAGAGCGCCTTGTCGACCGACGCCTGACCTCCCTGCACGTCGCCGGACTCGGCGAGCACGGGCGCGATCTTCTCGAGCACCGCGAGCTGGTCGTCTCCGGGGATGCCGCTCACGTCGAGGTTCGAGCGCTCCTGGATCACGGTGGTGGCGACCTCGACGTCGATGCCTGCGACCTCCGCAAGCAGCGCCGCCGTCTCCTCGGGGTTCTGCAGAGCCCACTCGCGCGCCTGCTCGTAGGCGTCGACGACGGCCTGGGCGAGGTCGGGGTGCTCTGTGAGGAAGTCCTCCGTAGCGTTAAGGAAGCCGTAGGTGTTGAAGTCGACGTTGCGGTAGACGAGCGTGTCCCCCGACTCGACCTCGGCGGCCGCCATGATCGGGTCCAGGCCGGCCCACGCGTCAACGGAACCGCCGTCGAGCGCGGCGCGACCGTCGGCGTGCTGCAGGTTCTGCACCTCGACGTCGGACAGGGAGAGGCCCGCCTCGTCCAGCGCCTGCAGCAGGAAGAAGTAGGGATCGGTGCCCTTGGTGGCCGCGACCGAGGCACCCTTCAGGTCTTCGACCGAGGTGATGTCGCTGTCTGGTCCGACGACGATCGCCGACCACTCCGGCTGCGAGAAGATGTCGATCACCTGGATGGGCGAGCCGTTGGCGCGGGCGAGCAGCGCCGCGGATCCCGCGGTCGAGCCGACATCGACAGAACCGGAGCGGAGCAGCTCGTTCGCCTTGTTGGAGCCGGCGGACTGCACCCACTCGACCGTCACGTCGTCGCCCAGGATGTCCTCCAGGATCCCCTGGTCGCGCACGACGAGGCTGAGCGGGTTGTAGGTGGCGAAGTCGATGGTGAGGGTGTCGGACGACCACTCGGCGTCGGCCGCCGGTGCGGTGTCCGTGTCGGTGTCGGCGGTCGCGTTCTCTCCCGCGACGCAGCCGGTCGCGACGAGCATCATCGTCCCGGCGATCGCGATCGCGGGGATGATTCGGCGGGTGACGGTGCTCATCGGGTCTCCTCGGTGCTGCGGTGGTGGGTGTCGACGCCGAGTCCCTCGAGGAGGTCGGCGCGCAGGTCGGCGAGGCCGCGGTCGGCGCGGTCGCGGGGTCGGGCTCCCGGCACCTCGATCGCGCGGGCGACGGAGGCGTGGTCGTGGTCGCCGAGGGTGCGCAGCAGCAGCACGCGGTCGGCGAGGTAGAGGGCCTCTTCCACGTCGTGCGTCACGAGGAGCACGGTGGTGGGCTCGGCTGCGTGGATCTTCAGCAGCAGGTCGTGCATGCGCAGGCGCGTGAGGGCGTCGAGCGCGCCGAAGGGCTCGTCGAGCAGCAGCACGGAGGGGTTGCGGGCGAGGGCTCGCGCGAGGGATGCCCGCTGCGCCATGCCCCCGGAAACCTCACGCGGGCGCTGATCGGCGGCATGGTCGAGTCCCACCAGGTGCAGCAGCTCCTGCACGCGCGCGCGTCCCGCTCGACGCCCGGTGCCTCGTGGCAGGCCGAGCTCGACGTTCTGTGCGATCGTCCGCCAGGGCAGCAGCCGCGGCTCCTGGAAGGCGACCGCGGTGCGCTCGTCCACGTCGGCGACCGCGGTGCCCCCGATGCGGATGCTGCCGCGGCTCGGGGCATCGAGTCCGCCCACGAGACGCAGGAGAGTCGACTTGCCGCACCCGGAGGGGCCGACGACAGCGACGATCTCCCCCGCGCGGATGTCCAGGTCGATGCCGCGCAGCACCCGTCGGGTGCCTCGTGCGATCGGGAAGGACCGTTCGACGGCGTCGAGTCGCACGTCCTGCGCCGTCGCTGCGGTCGTCGTGACGTCGGCGGTGCGCGACGCGGGCAGCAGGGCGGTCATAGGCCCATGCTGGCGGAGCGGCTCCTGTGTTACGAATGCGGTCGTAATGTTCCGTCACGCAGCGGATCGCCACCGAATCCGGTACGCGAAAAGGGCCGCCACGCCCGCCGTGAGGCGGGGTGACGGCCCTTCTCGGAATGTTACTTAGGAGTTGCCGCCCGAGAGCTTCTCGCGCAGAGCGGCGAGAGCCTCGTCATCGGCGAGCGTGCCGGCACCGGCCGACTCGCTCGAGAAGGACTGGCCACCGAAGTCGTCGCCGGCCGCAGCCTCGGCCTCGGCCGCCTTGGCGACCTGAGCCTTGTGCGCCTCCCAGCGAGCCTGGGCCGCAGCGTACTCCTGCTCCCATGCCTCGCGCTGGGCGTCGAAGCCTTCCTTCCACGCACCGGTCTCGGCGTCGAAGCCCTCCGGGTACTTGTACTCGCCGTTCTCGTCGTACTCGGCGAGCATGCCGTACAGGGCCGGGTCGAACTCGGTGCCGTTGGGGTCGACCGACTCGTTGGCCTGCTTCAGCGACAGCGAGATGCGGCGACGCTCGAGGTCGATGTCGATGACCTTGACGAAGACCTCTTCGCCGACCGACACGACCTGCTCGGCCAGCTCGACGTGCTTGCTGGAGAGCTCGGAGATGTGGACGAGGCCCTCGATGCCGTCTGCGACGCGCACGAACGCACCGAACGGGACGAGCTTGGTGACCTTACCCGGCGTGACCTGACCGATCGCGTGGGTGCGGGCGAAGACCTGCCACGGGTCCTCCTGCGTCGCCTTCAGCGACAGGGAGACGCGCTCGCGGTCGAGGTCGACCTCGAGGATCTCGACGGTGACCTCCTGGCCCACCTCGACGACCTCGGAGGCGTGCTCGATGTGCTTCCAGGACAGCTCGGAGACGTGCACGAGACCGTCCACGCCGCCCAGGTCGACGAACGCACCGAAGTTGACGATCGACGAGACGACACCCTTGCGGACCTGACCCTTGTGCAGGTTGTTCAGGAACGTGGTGCGCGACTCCGACTGCGTCTGCTCGAGCAGCGCGCGGCGGCTGAGGACGACGTTGTTGCGGTTCTTGTCGAGCTCGAGGATCTTCGCCTCGATCTCCTGGCCGAGGTACGGCGTGAGGTCGCGCACGCGGCGCAGCTCGATGAGCGACGCCGGGAGGAAGCCACGGAGGCCGATGTCGACGATGAGTCCACCCTTGACGACCTCGATGACCGTACCGGTGACGACGCCGTCGTTCTCCTTGATCTTCTCAACGTCTCCCCAGGCACGCTCGTACTGGGCGCGCTTCTTGGAGAGGATCAGGCGGCCTTCCTTGTCCTCTTTCTGGAGAACGAGGGCCTCGACCTGGTCGCCGACGGCGACGACCTCGTTGGGGTCGACGTCGTGCTTGATCGAGAGCTCGCGCGAGGGGATGACGCCCTCGGTCTTGTAGCCGACATCGAGGAGGACCTCATCGCGGTCGATCTTGACGATCGTGCCCTCGATGATGTCGCCGTCGTTGAAGAACTTCAGGGTCTTCTCGACCGCGGCCAGGAAGTCCTCAGCAGATCCGATGTCGTTGATGGCGACCTGCTTGGTGGCCGGGGCGGTCGTTGCGGTAGTCATGTAGTGGGTTGTCCTTGTTGAATGGATACTCGGGCTGGAAGCGCGGCCGCGCACGGCCGACAGCATGCTTCACAGCGGTTGGATTGTGATTGTTCGGCACCTGGGCATGCGCATGCACGCCACGAGTGACGATTCAGGCTATCAGAAGAAGCGATCCGCCCGCGAGCGGGGAATCCGCCGCTCCCCTGTGGACAACCGCGACGCCTGATCCCGCATTCCCCGTACCGTGACCGGGTGATCCCGTCATCCGCCATCCGGCTCCGTGCGACGCTGACCGCCGCACTCGTCGCGACGCTCCTCAGCGTCGCCGCCTGCGCACCGAGCCCGCACACGACCCCGAGCCCCACCGCCACCCCGCTGTTCGCAAACAAGGAAGACGCCTTCGCCGCCGCCGAAGTCACCTACCGCGCGTATACCGACGCATCCAACGCGACGATCCTTACCGACGCCGACACATTCGACCCGGTATTTGCCTGGCTGCGCGCGGATGCTCTCGACTCTGCTCGCAAGAATTACAGCGAGTACTACGCCAGCGGCGTTACGCGGACCGGGGCGTCGTCATTCGACCACTTCACCCCCGGCAGCTATGACCCCGAGGCCCGAACGGTAGTCGTCCGCCTCTGCATCGACGTCTCTGATGTTGACGTTCTGGATGCGGAGGGTCACTCCGTCGTTCCCGGGGACAGGCCGCCGCGGCGAGCCGTAGAAGTGACGATGATTTCAGCCGACACCGCAACAGGCTTGGCAATCTCGTCCGCTATTCCGACGGACATCTTGACGTGTTAGCGAGAACGCGCGGTCTGGCGCTTGTCGTTGTGCTGATGACGGCGACGAACCCGCCCCCGCCACAGATCGGTTCCGAAGCATCCTGGTCGTCGAATCTGGATGGGTCAGAGGTCACCGTGTCGGCGTCACAGACTCGTCCCGGCGCATCCCCCGTCGAAGCCACCCCCGACGCACGCCACACGGGCACGCCCCGCCGCTACCCCCGCCCGGACCAGAACCGTCAGACCGACGTGTGCGCGGGAATAGCCGACGAACGATGCCGCGCCACGGCTCTTCAGACCCCTCCCGCACCCCGGCCTGCTGCCCCGGGTCCCGCGCTCACGATCACCGATGTCGCCCAGTTCGCGCCGGACCCGGCCGCCACCAGCGCCGAGCCGTCCAACATCGGCGTCGCCGGACTCCCCACGAACTTCCTCACCCCCACCGCCCCTCCGGCCCGCACCGGCACTCTCCTGGGCACGCCCATCACCGTGCGCTTCACCCCGGTCCGCTACGACTTCGTTTACGGCGACGGCACGACCGCATCCACCACGACGCCGGGACTCCCGTGGGCCGCGCTCCGTCAATCCCAGCTCACCCCCACCCCCACCAGCCACGTGTACCGCGCCCGCGGCACCTACACCGCCACGACCGCCGTCCACTACACCGCCGAGCTCGACACCGGCAGCGGCTGGGTGCCCCTCCCCGGCGAGCTCACCATCCCCGGGCCCGGCCAGGCCATCCGCATCTATGAGGCCACCACAGCGCTCGTCCGTCACACGTGCACCGAGCAACCCACCGCCCCCGGCTGCTGACCCGTGCGCACGCACGCTCTACCCTGAAGCCATGCCCCGCGCCGAACGCCTCATGCTGCTCGACACCGCCAGTCTGTACTTCCGCGCCTTCTACGGCGTGCCCGACAAGGTGACCGCCCCGGACGGCTCCCCCATCAACGCCGCGCGCGGACTGCTCGACATCGTCGCGAAGCTCGTCACCCTGTATCAGCCGACGCACGTGGTCGCCTGCTGGGACGACGACTGGCGGCCGCAGTGGCGCGTCGACCTGATCCCGAGCTACAAGACGCACCGCGTGGTGGAGGTCGTGGCCGGTGCGCCGGACGTCGAGGAGGTGCCCGATCCCCTCGAGGCGCAGATCCCGCTCATCCGCGAGACCCTCGCCGCCATCGGGATCCCGATCATCGGTGTGGCCGAGCACGAGGCCGACGACGTGATCGGCACCCTGGCGACGCACGCATCCATGCCGGTCGACATCGTGACGGGCGATCGCGACCTCTTCCAGCTCGTCGACGACGCCGCCGACATCCGGGTCATCTATACGGCGCGCGGCATGAGCAACCTCGAGGTGGTCACCGACGCCACCGTCGTCGCCAAGTACGGGGTGCGCCCGTCGCAGTATGCCGACTTCGCCACGATGCGAGGGGATGCGTCCGACGGCCTCCCCGGCGTCGCCGGGGTGGGCGAGAAGACGGCGGCCACGCTGCTGGGGGTGCACGGCGACCTGGTGGGGATCCGGGAGGCGGCGGAGGCGGGTGAGGGCATGAGCGCAGGGGTGCGCGCCAAGATCCTCGCAGCGACGGCCTACCTCGATGTCGCACCGACCGTCGTGGCCGTGGCGACGGATCTCCCGATCGCCACACCGGACATCCCCCTCCGTGCCCTGTCGGAGAGCGAGGTCACGACGGCGACGGCACTGGCGGAGAGGTGGAACCTCGGCGGCTCGATGACGCGGGCGGTCACCGCGGTGACGGAGGCCGGACGCGCAGCGACCGAGGAGTGAGCGTCACTCCGCCCAGGCGAGCAGGCGGGACAGACCCCAGGTGGTGACGATGCGCGACGCGGGCACTCCCGCACGCTCGGCGCGTTCGGCACCGTAGTCCAGCAGCGAGAGCTGTCCCGGCGCGTGGGCGTCGGAGTCGATCGAGAAGAGACACCCGGCTTCCAAAGCGATCGCGATCAACTCGTCGGGTGGATCCTGTCGCTCCGGTCGCGAGTTGATCTCCACGGCCACGCCGTTCTCGGCACAGGCGGCGAAAACCGCCGCAGCGTCAAAGGCCGACGGCGGGCGCGTCCCCCGGTCGCCCTGCACGAGCCGGCCTGTGCAGTGACCGAGCACATTGACGCGTGGATGCGAGACGGCGGCGATCATGCGCGCGGTCATGGGCCTGGCGTCCATGCGCAGCTTCGAGTGCACGGAGGCGACCACGATGTCGAGTTCCCGGAGGAGATCGTCGTCCTGGTCGAGAGACCCGTCTTCGAGGATGTCCACCTCGGTGCCCGCGAGCAGCGTGAAACCGTCGCCAGACTGCGCCCGCACGAGCGGCATCTGCTCCCGCAGCCGTTCGGCGGAGAGGCCACGCGCCACCCGCAGACGCGGCGAGTGATCGGTGATCGCCTGATACTCGTGCCCCTGGGCTCGAGCGGCGGCGGCCATCACCTCGATGGATGTGGTGCCGTCCGACCAGTCGGTGTGGGCATGCAGGTCGCCACGCAGTCGGCCCCGCAGCTCCGAGACCCGCTCGGGTTCGACCTCCCCGCGCAGCTCTACGAGGTACTCGGGGATGCGGCCCTCCTGGGCCTGGCGGATCACGGCGAACGTCGACTCCCCGATCCCCCGTGCGGCGCGAAGCCGGGTGGGGTCGTTCCGCACGTCCTCGGGGAGATCCTCGAACGTGGCGGCTGCCTGTCGGAACGCCTTCGCCCGATACCGCGATGCCCGCTCGCGCTCGAGCAGCGAGGCGATCTCGAGGAGGGCGTCGACGGGCTCCATGGTCACTCCTCGACGGCGGCCAGTTCGCGGCTCGCACCGATCCACGCGTCGAGCTTCGCGAGGGCCCGCCCGTCGTCGACCGCCGCGGACGCGCGAGCGTATCCCTCACGCAGACGCTCCAGGATCGGCCGCTGCACCTGCGTGGCGTCCTGCGAGAGCTCGAACGCGACGATGCCGGCCGCGGCGTTGAGCAGCACGATGTCACGCACGGGCCCGGTCTCACCCGCGAGCGTGCGTCGCAGCACCTCCGCGTTGTGCTCGGGCGAGCCGCCGATCAGGTCGGCGAGGTCGGCGAGCGGGATGCCGAGGTCGCGCGGATCCAGGTCGTGCTCGTGGATGTCTCCTCGGGTCACCTCCCAGATGCGACTGTGACCGGTCGTGGTGAGCTCGTCCAGCCCGTCGTCTCCGCGGAACACGAGGGCGGTGGCGCCGCGGGTGCGGAAGACGCCGGTGATGAGCGGCACCCGCTCCATCTGCGCCACCCCCACCGCGTTCGCTTCGGCTCGTGCGGGGTTGCAGAGCGGGCCGAGCATGTTGAACACGGTCGGAACGCCGAGCTGCGCGCGCACGGCTCCCGCGTGCTTGAACCCGGGATGGAACGCCCCGGCCCACGCGAAGGTGATCCCGGTCCGGTCGAGGATCGAGGCCACGGCAGCGGGGTCCAGCGAGAGTTCCAGGCCGAGCGCGCCGAGCACGTCGGAGGAGCCGGATGCCGAGCTCGCAGCGCGATTGCCGTGCTTGACGACAGGGACTCCGGTAGCGCCGATGATGATGGCCGCGGTCGTGGACACGTTGACGGTCCCGACGCGGTCGCCCCCCGTTCCGACGATGTCGAGAACGTCCGGCGAGACCGGGAGAGGAACGGCCGCCTCGAGGATCGCGTCCCGGAAGCCGACGATCTCGTCGATGGTCTCCCCCTTGGCCCTGAGTGCGATGAGGAACCCCGCGAGCTGCGCCTCGGTGACCGAGCCCGACATGATCTGGCGCATCGCCCATGTGGATTCCCAGACGCTGAGGTCCCGATGCTCCAGAAGGGTGGTGAGCACATCGGACCAGGTCAGGGATTCAGCCATGTGTGCGATCCTATCGGCGCGGAGAAAACGTGCAGATCGATCCGCGCTTCCGCGCAGACGGGTGTCGACCGCCGTTTCCCGCGGATTCACCGATGATTCGCAGTGATCTCTTAGGGTCCCCTAAGTCGCTGACGAGGGATTCGACGGCCGTGGGTGCAAGAATCACGTCCGCGGATCGGCCATAATGGAGGGGTGACGACCTCAGCGACGTATGCCCCGGCGGCGAGAACGATCAAGCGGCCCAACCCGGTAGCTGTCGGCACCATTGTGTGGCTCGGCAGCGAGGTGATGTTCTTCGCGGGACTCTTCGCGATCTACTTCACGCTCCGCAGCACTTCACCCGAGCTCTGGGCCGACCGTACCGAGCTTCTGAACGTGCCGTTCGCGGCCGTCAACACGGCGATCCTCGTGCTCTCGTCGTTCACGTGCCAGATGGGCGTGTTCGCAGCCGAGGACCTCCAGCCCTACCGCATCGCGAAGGGCCAGAAGAACGGCGCCGGTCGCCGTCGTCTGTTCGGCTGGGGCATGGTCGAGTGGTTCTTCCTCACCTTCGCCCTCGGCGCGATCTTCGTCTCCGGCCAGGTCTGGGAGTACGCGCAGCTGGTCGCGGAGGGCATGCCCATCCAGGCCGACTCGTACGCCTCGGCCTTCTACCTGACGACCGGCTTCCACGCCCTGCACGTCACCGGCGGTCTCGTCGCGTTCCTCCTCGTCATCGGCCGCGCGTACGCCGTCAAGAACTTCCGGCACAAGGAGGCGACGTCCTCGATCGTGGTGTCTTACTACTGGCACTTCGTCGACGTCGTCTGGATCGTGCTGTTCTTCGTTATCTACTTCCTGAAATAAGAGCGGAGCTGATCCCCGAGATGGCACGAGAGAAGAAGCGCCGTTCGAGCGGTCGTCGCAGCCCACTGGCGGCGGCCGCGCTCATCGGAGCTGGACTGATGATCACGGGCGCCGTGTACGCAGGAGCGTCCGCCGCCTTCGCGGCCAACGACGCCCCTAGCGCGGCGACGCAGTTGACAGTGGAAGACGGCGAGAAGCTGTTCCAGGCGAACTGCGCCACCTGTCACGGCCTCGACCTGCAGGGCACCCCCAACGGACCGAGCCTCTACGGCGTCGGCGAGCTGGCTGTGGAGTTCCAGGTGTCGACCGGCCGCATGCCGCTGCAGATGCAGGGCCCGCAGGCACCGCAGAAGGAGCCGCAGTTCACCGAGGAGCAGATCCTCGCGATGTCGGCCTACGTGCAGTCCGAGGCCCCCGGTCCGACGTTCCCGTCCGACCGCATCCTGGACGGCGAGGGAGACGTCGCGCACGGTGCCGAGCTCTTCCGCGTCAACTGCGCGATGTGCCACAACGTCGCGGCCGCCGGTGGTGCTCTGACCGAGGGCAAGTACGCCCCCGCGATCACCGAGACCAGCGCGCTGCACATCTATGCCGCCATGGTCACCGGCCCGCAGAACATGCCGGTCTTCGGCGACATGAACCTGTCCGACGAGGACAAGCGCGACATCATCTCGGCCCTGCTCTTCCAGCAGCAGTCGGTGCAGATCGGTGGCTTCTCGCTGGGGTCGCTCGGCCCGGTTTCCGAGGGCCTGTTCGTGTGGATCTTCGGTATCGGCGCTCTGGTCGCCATCACCGTGTGGATCACGGCGAAGTCCAACTGACGCATATTCATCGAAGAGGAACGTACGAGGAGCACCATGGCACACGACGACGACTCGCAGGCTCTTGACAGGGCCTACCAGCCCTCTCCGGGGCTGGGTGTCGCAGTCAGCGATCCCGTGCAGAACCCCGGGCTGCCGCCGCACCGCGAGCGGATGACCGATAAGGACCCGCGCGCTGAGAAGGCTGCGGTCCGTACCGTCTACACGCTGTTCTACCTGTCGCTCGCCGGCAGCATCTGGGCGGTCGCCGCCTACATGCTGTTCCCGATCGAGAGCGGCGCGCTCATCGACATCCGGCAGAACAACCTCTTCATCGGTCTGGGCATCGCTCTCGCGCTGCTCGCCCTCGGCATCGGCGCGATCCACTGGTCGAAGGCGCTCATGTCCGACAAGGAGCACGTCGAGCTGCGCCACCCCACGCGGGGCAAGGACTCGACGCGCGAGGCCGCCATCAAGGCGTTCGCCGACGCCAACGAGGAGTCCGGATTCGGCCGCCGCACCATGATCCGCAACTCGCTGTTCGCGGCGATCGTGGCGTCGATCATCCCCGGAGTCACGCTGTTCCGCGGTCTCGCACCGCATTCCACGCCGGACGACCCGACCAAGGGCGACCCGGTGGCGCTGCTGAAGCACACGATGTGGGACAAGGGGATGCGCCTGGTGCGCGACCCCGACGGTACGCCGATCCGCGCCGCCGACGTCACGCTCGGCTCTGCCTTCCACGTCATCCCCGAGGACCTCGCCGAACTCGGCCACGACGAGGGCTACCTCGAGGAGAAGGCCAAGGCCATCGTGCTGATGATGCGCCTGCGGCCCGAGCAGCTGATCGAGGCCGAGGACCGCAAGGACTGGTCGTACGACGGCATCGTGGCCTACTCCAAGGTCTGCACCCACGTCGGCTGCCCGGTGGCTCTGTACGAGCAGCAGACGCACCACCTGCTGTGCCCGTGCCACCAGTCGCAGTTCGACGTCACCGACCACGCGAAGGTCATCTTCGGACCGGCCGCCCGTCCGCTTCCGCAGCTGCCCATCACCGTGGATGACGAGGGCTACCTCATCGCACGCAGCGACTTCACCGAACCCGTCGGCCCGAGCTTCTGGGAGCGCCATTGAGCACCGCAACGCTGTCCAAGGACGAGAAGGACACCAAGGCGCCTCTCGGCGGCCGCTTCGTCGGCGCCGCATCGAACTACATCGATGAGCGCACCAGCCTCTCCGGCTTCGTCAAGGAGCTCGGTCGCAAGATCTTCCCCGACCACTGGTCGTTCATGCTCGGTGAGATCGCCCTGTGGAGCTTCGTCGTCGTGTTCCTCTCCGGAACCTTCCTGACGTTCTTCTTCCAGGCCTCGATGGTCGAGACGCACTACACGGGCGCATACGCTCCCATGCGCGGAATCGCGATGTCCTCGGCTCTCGAGTCGACGCTGCACATCTCGTTCGACCTGCGCGGTGGGCTCCTGGTCCGCCAGATCCACCACTGGGCTGCGCTGGTCTTCATCGCGGGTATCGGCGTGCACATGCTGCGGGTGTTCTTCACCGGCGCGTTCCGCAAGCCGCGCGAGCTGAACTGGGTGATCGGCTTCCTGCTGTTCATCCTGGCGATGGCCGAGGGCTTCACCGGCTACTCGCTCCCCGACGACCTGCTCTCGGGCAACGGTCTGCGCATCATCGACGGCATGATCAAGGGCCTGCCCCTCATCGGCACCTGGACGTCGTTCCTCCTCTTCGGCGGCGAGTTCCCCGGCACCGACATCGTCGGCCGTCTCTACACCCTGCACATCCTGCTGCTCCCGATGCTGGTGATCGCCTTCATCGTCCTGCACCTGATGCTCATGGTCATCAACAAGCACACGCAGTTCGCCGGCCCCGGCCGCTCGAACGACAATGTCGTGGGCTACCCGATGATGCCGGTCTACATGTCCAAGATGGGCGGCTACCTGTTCATCGTCTTCGGCACCATCGTGCTGATCGCGACGTTCTTCCAGATCAACCCGATCTGGAACTACGGCCCGTACGACCCGTCCCCCGTCTCGGCGGGTACGCAGCCCGACTGGTACATCGGGTTCGCGGACGGCGCGCTGCGCCTCGCCCCGTCGAACTGGGACATCGTGTTCCTGAACCACACGTGGTCGTTCGGCATCCTGGCTCCGGTCGCAGTGCTCGGCCTGTTCATCGTGATCGTGGCGATCTACCCGTTCATCGAGGCGTGGGTCACGGGCGACAAGCGCGAGCACCACATCGCTCAGCGTCCCCGCAACGCGGCCACGCGCACGGCGATCGGTGTCGCGGGCGTCATCTTCTACGCCGTGCTGTGGGCGGCGGCATCGTCCGACCTCATCGCGACGCACTTCATGCTCACGATGGAGGGCGTGATCCACACGCTCCAGGTGCTGCTGTTCCTCGGCCCGATCATCGGCTACTTCGTCACCAAGCGCATCTGCATCGCGCTGCAGAAGAAGGACCGCGAGATCGTGCTGCACGGCTTCGAGTCGGGCCGCATCGTCCGCCTCCCCGGCGGCGAGTACATCGAGGTGCACCAGCCGGTCGACAAGTACGACCGCTGGAAGCTCATCGACATCGACGGCTACGAGCCCCTCGTGGTGCGCCCGAACGCCAAGGGCCGCATCCCGTGGACGGAGAACCTCCGTTCGGCGATGTCGCGCTGGTTCTTCGAGGACCGTCTGGCTCCGCTCACGCAGGCCGAGGTTGACGCCGCCGATGCACACCAGCACCACGTCACGGCGGACAACGAGGCGGCCGAGGCCGCGGAGATCCAGGGCGCTCACGAGCGCGCCGGCTTCCCCGACGCCCCGCTCACGGTGGACGAGACTCACGTCGACGAGACGCCGAACACGCCCAGCACGGTGATCTCGACGGAGCCCGTGAAGCGTCCGCGCAAGAAGAAGTCGGAGGACGACGAGTAGTCGCCACTCCCCCGCTGAAGGCCCCGTCCCGTCGGACGGGGCCTTCGTCGTCTCACCGATGAGAGGATCACTTCATGTCATCCAGTGCTCGGCCAGCTCGCTCGCGCGCACATTCGCCCCGACGCGCGCTCCATCTCGCCGCTGAGTCTGCCGCCGGTCCCCACGCCGCTGCTGGCCCCCTCGCCGGTCCCCACGGCGCTGCTGGATCCCTATCCCTCGACGATCTCAACGACGCCGGCGGACCCGTCACCGCCGCCTCTACAGCCGCAGCTCCCACCGGCAGCACTCACGTCGTCGCTCCTGGACCCCTCGCCGGTCCCCACGCCGCTGCCGGGCCCCTTGCCCCCGCCGCTCCCCCTGACGGCACTCACGCCGGCGCTGCTGAGCCCATCGCCGAAGCCCGTACCGACATCCACATCGTTGGACATGGAGCCCGTAACGTGCACCGCTGGTTCGCGTCTGTCACGCGGTCCATGCCGAACCCATCGACCCCTGCATCGGCCACGACCGACACGTTCCCGATCACGCTGGACATGGGGCACGCGGCCCAGGACGAAACGACACGGAGCACCCCCGCCGTCATCGGCTCGGCGGCGTCGCTATGACACGCGTGCGTATCCGGCCGGCGGAGCCGCAGGACATCGCTGCTCTGGAGGAGATCGAGCTCGCGGCCGATCGTCTCCTGGTCGAACGCTTCCGCGCGCAGGACTGGCCGCCCCCGGCGACGGCGGCCGAGCGCGCCGCCCATGATGGCTACGTCCTGGTCGGCGAGGTGGTCGATTCGCGCCGTGCCGCGCATCCCGCCCGACCTGCGCTCACCGTCGTCGGCTTCGCCCACGTCCTGCAGATCGACGGAGATGGGCATCTCGAGCAACTGTCGGTGCACCCTGATCATGGTCGCCGGGGTATCGGTCGGCAGCTGGTGCATGCCGCGCAGGACGAGAGCGTTCGACGGGGGAATCAGCGCATCACCCTGCGCACCTACGCCGAGGTTCCCTGGAACGCCCCGTTCTACGCCACGTGCGGGTTCGCCGTGAGCACTCCCGATACGCCGTTCCTCGAGTCCCTCGTGAGCATCGAGCACGCCCTCGGGCTGGACGCATACGGGACACGCGTGCAGATGACGCGGCGCCACTGACGGCGGGGGCCACTGACAGCGGGGGCCAACGGCAGAATCCGCACGACCGACGTCCGTCTCACTGCGCCACGCGGCCAGAGCGGGAACTAGCGTGGAGACATGATCTCGCGCTCCGACTACTTCGCCGCCAAGCTTGCCTATGAAACGGATCCCGCCGACGTGCACGCCGCGCGCACCGCGGGCGAACAGCTCGTCGTGATCGATGTCCGGTCCTCGGAGGCGTGGACCCAGGGGCGCGTGACGGGCGCGGTTCACATGCACCACAGTGAGATCGCCGCCCGGGCGCCGCAGGAGATCTCCCCCGACGCCGAGGTCGTGGTGTACTGCTGGAGCCCCGGCTGCAACGGCGGTACGCGGGGCGCGGCCGAGTTCGCCAGCCTCGGGTATCGGGTCCGCGAGATGATCGGCGGATTCGAGTACTGGGTGCGAGAGGGATACCCGGTCGAAGATGCCGATGGCGTGCACCACCGCCCCGTCGATCCCCTCACCGGGATTCCACGGATCCGCACGCGCGCCTGAACGCCGCACTCACACACACGGCAAAGGCCCCCCGGAACGATCCGGGGGGCCTTTCGCAGGTACAGCGCTCAGCGGGCGAAGTTCCCGCGGTAGTACTCGTAGACCCAGCCGACGATCGCGACCACGAAGATCGCGAGACCGATCGGCAGGAGGAAGTGCCCCACCGCGAGCCCGACAACGAACACACCGGCCGAAGCGGCGAGCACGAGCGGCCACCACGACCACGGGCTGAACTCTCCGAGCTCGGGGTCACCGTCGTCGATGTCGGAGGTCAGGATGTCTTCCGGCAGCTCACCGTTCTGCGCCTTGTGGGTGCGGTCGAGGTAGAACGCGACCATCGCTCCCATGAAGGCGGAGAAGAACAGCGCCACGGTGCCGACCCACTCGATCTGATTCACGAGCGGCAGGCCGGGGTGGGCGAGGATGTTCCAGCCCGTGTAGACGACGCCCACAAGGGCGAAGAACGCGGTCAGGACCCACCAGATGATGACGTTATCGCGCATGACTCAGTGGCCCTCTCGCTCGCCGGGTGCGGTGGTCGCGAACTCGGCCGCCTCCGGGTGGTTCAGGTCGAACGCGGGACGCTCGCTGCGGATACGCGGGATCGACGTGAAGTTGTGCCGCGGCGGCGGGCACGAGGTCGCCCACTCGAGCGAGGCGCCGTAACCCCACGGGTCGTTCACCGTCACCTTGGGCGCCTTGCGCGCGGTGATCCAGACGTTCAGGAAGAACGGCAGCATCGAGGCGCCGAGGATGATCGCGCCGATCGTGGAGACCTGGTTCTGCCAGGTCCAGCCATCGGCCGCCGAGTAGTCCGCGTAGCGACGCACCATGCCGTCCACACCCAGCCAGTGCTGGATCAGGAAGGTCATGTGGAAGCCGACGAACAGCATCCAGAAGTGCACGTAGCCCAGACGCTCGTTGAGCATGCGTCCCGTCCACTTAGGCCACCAGAAGTAGAAGCCCGCGAACATCGCGAACACGACCGTGCCGAACACCACGTAGTGGAAGTGCGCCACCACGAAGTACGAGTCGCTGAGGTGGAAGTCCAGCGGCGGGGCCGCGAGGATGACACCGGTCAGACCACCGAAGACGAACGACACCAGGAAGCCGAGCGCGAAGACCATCGGCGTCTCGAACGTGACCGACCCTCGCCAGAGCGTGCCGATCCAGTTGAAGATCTTCACGCCGGTCGGGACGGCGATGAGCATCGTCATCAGCGCGAAGAACGGCAGCAGCACAGAACCGGTGACGTACATGTGGTGCGCCCACACCGCGACCGATAGCGCGGCGATCGCGATCGTCGCGTACACCAGCGTCTTGTAGCCGAAGATCGGCTTCCGGCTGAAGACCGGGAAGATCTCCGAGACGATACCGAAGAACGGCAGCGCGATGATGTAGACCTCGGGGTGCCCGAAGAACCAGAACAGGTGCTGCCACAGGAGCACACCGCCGTTGGCCGGGTCGTAGACGTGAGCGCCGAGGACGCGGTCGGCGGCGGCGGCGAAGATCGCGGCCGCGAGCACCGGGAACGCCATCAGGATGAGCAGGCTGGTGATCAGCGTGTTCCACGAGAAGATCGGCATGCGCCACATGGTCATACCCGGGGCACGCATCGTGATGATCGTGGTGATGAAGTTCACCGCACCGAGAATCGTTCCGAAGCCGGAGATGCCCAGACCGAGCATCCAGAGGTTTCCACCGGCACCCGGCGAGAACGAGGCGTTGGCCAGCGGCTGATAGGCGAACCAGCCGAAGGAGGCGGCACCCTGCGGGGTCAGGAAGCCGGCGACGGCGATCGTCGACCCGAAGAGGAACAGCCAGAACGCGAAGGCGTTGAGACGTGGGAAGGCGACGTCGGGCGCACCGATCTGCAGCGGCAGGATCGCGTTGGCGAAACCGGCGAACAGCGGCGTCGCGAACATCAGCAGCATGATCGTGCCGTGCATCGTGAACAGCTGGTTGTACTGCTCCTTCGTCGGGATGATCTGCATGCCCGGCGCGAAGAGCTCGGCGCGGATGACCAGGGCCATCACGCCGCCGAGGAGGAAGAACAGCACAGACGCGATCAGGTACATGTACCCGATGGTCTTGTGGTCGGTGGAGGTGATCCACTTGACGACGATGTTGCCCTTCTGCTCCACACGCGAGGAGCTCATGAGAGCCGCCTGACGTGCGGGCAGAGTGGTGGGACGGGAGCGGGGTGCCTCGTCGGTGCGAGGAGCTTCAGTGGTCGACATGACTTACTCCTCTCCTTCCTCGGTGTCGGTCTTCCCGGAGGTGCCGGGGAGGTTCGAGAGACGGTCGTACGCGTCGGTGATGTCGCCCGTGTTGCCCTTCTCCTCGAGCGACTCGAGGTAGGCGTCGTACTCCTCCTGGGAGACGACCTTCACGTTGAACAGCATCATCGAGTGGTACTCACCGCAGAGCTCGGCGCACTTGCCGGCGTACTCGCCCTCGCGCGTCGGGATGAAGGACCAGGAGTTGTCCTTGCCGATGAACATGTCCTTCTTGTACAGGAAGTCGATGATCCAGAAGGAGTGGATCACATCGCGAGACTGAAGGTTGATCGTGACCTTCTTGTCGACGGGGAGCACCAGCGTCGGGAGCTCGGCCTTGTCGATGTTGCCCTCGGCATCGGGCTGGGCCTGGATGCCCATCGTCCAGACCGTGTCGTCTTCGGTGTCGCCGTTGTACTGGAAGTCCCACGCCCACTGCTTGGCGATCGCGGTGATCTCGACGTCGGGGTTGTCCCACTTGGTCTCGATCTCGGTCTGGTCGCGCGCCGTGAAGAAGAACATGCCCAGCACGAGGATGAGCGGCACGATCGTGTAGAAGATCTCGATCGGCATGTTGTAGCGCATCTGCACCGGGAGACCGGTCTGCCCCTTGCGCCGGCGGTACGCGATCGCGGCCCACGCCATGAGGCTCCAGGTGATGACGCCGACGGCGAGAAGAACGATCCAGGAGTTCACCCAGAGCGACGACACGCGCTCCGTCTGGTTGGTCGCTGCCGGGCCACCCTCCACGAAGCCCGGAAGAAAGCCGTTCAGCTCGGTGGGAGTACATCCCGCCAGAGCCACAGCTGCCACGACTCCCACAGGGAGTGCGGCCCAACGAAGGCGGCGTTTCGAGGGCACGATGCACCTTTCAGATTGCGGACAGGGCACGTTCAAGTCTAGAGCAACCTCACACCCGATTCATGCCATCCACGCAGGTTCCGCACGCGAAACGGCCGCCGTCACGCGAGGTGACGACGGCCGTGGTCCGGAAATCCGCAGATCAGTGGAAGCTGTCTCCACAGGCGCAGCTTCCCGCGGCGTTCGGGTTGTCGATCGTGAAGCCCTGCTCGGAGATCGTGTCCTTGAAGTCGATCGACGCGCCGTCGAGGTACGGGACGCTCATGTTGTCGACGATGACCTCGACGCCGTCGAAGTCGACCGTCTCGTCGCCCTCGAGGAAGCGCTCGTCGAAGTAGAGCTGGTAGATCAGGCCGGAGCACCCGCCGGGCTGAACGGCCACGCGCAGACGCAGGTCGTCACGGCCCTCCTGCTCCAGAAGGTTCTTGACCTTGGTGGCCGCGGCGTCCGTCAGGCTGACGCCGTGTGCGCGGGTGGTCTCTGCGGACAGGGTGGTGTCGGTCATGTCACTCCTTGGGACGGGCCGCGATACACGGCTTCTGTGACGATTCTACCGCCGCTTCCCGCGACGGGCTCAGAGCTCGACGGCGTTCATCCGTGCCAGCAGCAGGGCCTCGGTCGCGACCGCATGACGGAAGGTGTCCAGGTGCAGCGACTCGTTCGGGCTGTGCGCGCGGGAATGCGGGTCTTCCACTCCCGTCACGAGGATCTGCGCGTCGGGGAACTCGCGGACGAGGTCGGCGATGAACGGGATGGACCCGCCGACTCCCAGGTCGACCGGCGCCACGCCGTAGCCGTCGCGCATCGCGTCGCGGGTGAGCGAGACCGCCCAGCCGCTGGTGTCGACGAGGAACGGGTTGCCCAGGTCGACGTCGGAGAACGACAGTTCGGCGCCGAACGGGGCGTGGGCACGCAGATGCCGCTCCAGCGCGTCATACGCCTCCTGCCCCGTCTGCCCGGGTGCCACCCGCGCGCTGATCACGACGGTGACCTCCGGCAGCAGCGTGTTCGACGCGGCCGAAACGCTCGTCGCGTCGATGCCGATGACGGTCACCGACGGCTTGTTCCAGATGCGGCTCAGAATCGTCCCGTCGCCGATCGGCATCGTGCCGGGAAGGAGACCCGCTTCGTCGCGCAGGGTCGCCTCCGCGTACTCCGGCGTCTCCGCCTCGCGGCTCGTCATACCCTCGACGGCGACCGATCCGTCGGCGTCCCAGAGCGTCGAGAGCAGCCGGACGGTGGCCATCATCGCGTCGGGCACCGCGCCACCGAACATCCCCGAGTGGGACGCGTGGTCGAGCGTGCGGACCTTCATCGTGAACCGGGCGTTCCCCCGGAGCGACACGGTGAGCCCGGGCGTCACCGAATCCCAGTTGCCGGAGTCCGCCACGACGATGGCGTCGGCGCGGAGGGCGTCTTTGTTGTCGGCGAGGAACTGGGCGAACGAGCGGGAGCCGTACTCCTCCTCCCCCTCGATGAACATCGCGATCCCGAGGTCGAGGTCGGCACCGAGAACCGACGACACCGCGCGGATCGCACCGATGTGGGCCATGATCCCCGCCTTGTCGTCGGCGGCCCCGCGTCCGTAGAGGCGGCCGTCGCGCACCGTCGGCTCGAACGGCGGGGTCTCCCAGAGGGCGTCGTCGCCGGGGGGCTGCACATCGTGGTGGGCGTAGAGGAGGATCGTCGGCTTGCCGTTGCGAGCAGCGCGGGTCGCGAGCACCGCGGGCTGCCCGTGCTCATCGGTGCCCGGGATCGCGGCACGCAGCACACGCACCTCGTCGAACACCCCCGTGTCCCTGGCCAGCGTCGCGACGGCGTCCGCACTGCGCTCCAGCTGCGTCTGATCGAACGCGGGCCAGGCCATGCCGGGGATGCGGACCAGGTGCCCCAGATCGGACAGCACGGACGGGATGCCGGTGGCCACGGCCTCGAGGACGGCGGCGTCGGACTCGCTGGGAAGTGCAGGTGAGGTCATGCGAGTAATCTTAAGGTGACCATCTTCAGCGAACCGAGGAAACCCGTGGCCACTACCCCCGTCTCCCCTTCGACGAACGACGACGCCCCGCAGACGCCCGCCGTCGGCAAGGGGCGCGCCACGCCGACCCGCGCCGAGCAGGAGGCCGCGCGACGTCGGCCGCTGGTGGCCAACACCAAGGAGGCGAAGGCGGCCGCCCGTGCCGAGCTGAACGAGCGGCGCGCACGCGCCCAGGCGGGGATGGCCGCCGGTGAGGAGAAGTACCTCCCGGTGCGCGACAAGGGCCCGCAGCGGCGCTGGGTGCGCGACTACGTCGACGCGGGCTGGCACCCGGCGGAGTTCGTCATGGGCGTCATGGTGCTGGTGATCCTGGCGTCACTCCTGCCGACGAACCTCATGATCTCGTTCTACGCGTACCTGTTCATGATGGCGTACCTCGTCATCGCGATCGGCGGCATGATCCTGCTCGGCCTTCGGGTCAAGCGCAAGGCGGCCGCGAAGTTCGGCGCCGACCGCGTCGAGAAGGGCCTCGGATGGTACGCCGGCATGCGCGCACTGCAGATGCGGTTCATGCGCCTGCCGAAGCCGCAGGTCAAGCGCGGGCAGTACCCCGACTGACCAGCCCGCGGTTGATCTCGCGACCCCAGAACGGGCCGCGGTAGAGGAACGCCGTATACCCCTGCACCAGGGTCGCTCCAGCGTCCAGACGCTCCTGCACGTCGGCGGCTGTCTCCACTCCGCCGACCGCGATCACGCAGAAGTCCTCGGGCACCGCGGAACGGACGACCCTCAACACCTCGAGAGAGCGCCGCTTGAGGGGAGCACCGGAGAGCCCGCCGGCACCCGCAGCCTCGACCGTCGCGGCATCGGTGACGAGCCCGTCCCTGCTGATCGTGGTGTTGTGGGCAATGATCCCCGCTAGTCCCTCCGAAACGGCGAGCTGCGCGATCGCGGTGATCTCATCGTCGGCGAGGTCGGGCGCGATCTTGACCAGCAGCGGGGTCGAGCCCGAAGCGTCGCGGACGGCGCGCAGCAGTGGCGCCAGCGTCTCCACCGCCTGAAGCCCGCGAAGGCCGGGAGTGTTCGGAGAGGAGACGTTCACCGCGAGGTAGTCGGCGAGAGGCGCGAGCCGGGTGGCTGACGCGACGTAGTCGGCGGTCGCGTCCTCGACATCGACCACGCGGCTCTTGCCGATGTTGACCCCGATGACCGTGTCCGGCGCGCCCCGCCGGAGCCGGGCCAGACGACGGGCCGCGGCGTCCGCTCCCCTGTTGTTGAAGCCCATCCGGTTGATCACGGCACGGTCGGCGATCAGGCGGAAGAGCCGCGGCTTCGGATTCCCGTCCTGCGGGATCGCCGTGATCGTGCCCACCTCGACGTGTCCGAAGCCGAGCGCGGCGAGACCTCGTACGCCGACCGCGTTCTTGTCGAAGCCCGCGGCGATACCGAACGGCGACGGGAACGTGAGACCCAGCGCCTCCACACGCAGTGACGAATCCGGCCTGGTCATCGCGCGGGTCGCCCAGGACAGCGGCGGGACACCGACGGCACGGATGACGGCCATGCCGGCGTGGTGGGCGAACTCGGGATCGAAGCGCGACAGGACGGCGCGGAAGAGGAGGGGATACATCCCTGCCAGATTACCGGTCGCCCGCCTCCGCCTTCGCGTGGTCGGCGCGGAGATCGCCGATGGCCGCCTCGAAGTCCTCCAGAGAGTCGAACGCCTGATAGACGCTCGCGAATCGAAGGAACGCGACCTCATCGAGCTCACGCAGCGGACCCAGGATTGCCAGGCCGATCTCGTTGGTATCGAGCTGGGACACCCCGGTCTGACGCACCGCCTCTTCCACGCGCTGCGCGAGGATCGCCAGGTCGGCCTCCGTCACCGGACGCCCCTGACAGGCCTTTCGCACGCCGGAGATCACTTTCTCCCGGCTGAACGGCTCCATCACGCCCGAGCGCTTGATCACGTTCAGGCTGGCCGTCTCCGTCGTCGAGAACCGTCCTCCGCACTCCGGACACTGTCGGCGACGGCGGATCGAGAGTCCGTCGTCGCTGGTGCGGGAATCGATGACCCTGGAGTCGGGGTGACGGCAGAAGGGGCAGTGCATCTGACCGATCCTACGCGGTGAACCGCGCCTCGATCGCCTCACCGTGCGCGGGCAGCGCTTCGCTGTTCGCCAGGGCGACGACCCCCTCGCGAACCGCGGCCAGGGCGGCGCGATCGTAGGAGACGACCTGCTGCGGACGGAGGAAGGTATAGGCGCCGAGGCCCGGTGCATAGCGCGCCTGGCCGCCGGTCGGCAGCACGTGGTTGCTCCCCGCCATGTAGTCGCCGAGGCTCACCGGGGTGTGGTCGCCCACGAACACCGCGCCGGCGCTGGTGAACGCCGCCGCTGCCTGCTCGGCGTCGGACAGGTGCAGTTCCAGGTGCTCCGGCGCGTACGCGTTGCTGAACGCCACCGCCATCGCGCGGTCGTCGACCAGGACGACCGCGGACTGCGGACCAGCCAACGCGGCAGCGACACGTGCGCTGTGGCGCGTCGCCGCGGTGAGCCGCTCGACCTCGGCGACGACCCGGTCCGCGAGTCCCTCCGCATCGGTGACGAGCACGGCCGACGCCTGCTCGTCGTGCTCGGCCTGGCTGACCAGGTCGGCGGCGACGAGACGCGGATCGGCGGTGGAATCCGCGACCACGAGGATCTCGGTCGCTCCAGCCTCGGAGTCCGTTCCGACGACACCCGCCACGGCCCGCTTGGCCGAGGCGACGTAGTTGTTGCCGGGGCCCGACACCACATCGACGGGATCGAGGCCGAGACCGGGGACACCGTGCGCGAAGGCACCGATCGCTCCCGCACCTCCCATGGCGTACACCTCGGTCACTCCGAGCAGAGCCGCGGCCGCCAGGATCGTCGGGTGGACACGACCGTCCTGATCCGCCTGCGGCGGCGAGGCCAGGGCGATCTGCTGCACCCCGGCGACCTGCGCGGGGACGACATTCATGACGACGCTCGACGGGTAGACGGCCTTTCCGCCGGGGATGTAGACACCGACCCTGTGCACGGGCTGCCACCGCTGAGTGATCGTGGCGCCCGCGCCGATGGTCGTGACCTGCGAGGCCGGGACCTGAGCGGCTGAGGCCAGGCGCACGCGCTGGATCGCCTCGTCGAGCGCCGCCCGCACTGCCGGATCGAGCGAGTCGAGGGCCTGCGTCATGTGCGCCTCAGGCACGCGAACCTCGTGCCCGACGACCCGGTCGAACCGCTCCGCCTGCTCTCGCAGCGCACCCTCACCGCGCTCCCGCACCTCCTCGACGAGGCGTGCCGCGGTGTCGAGCGCCTCCGCGCGCGCCTGCGTGGCGCGGGGGACGGCCGCGAGCATGTCCGCGGGCGAGAGCTCGCGCCCCCGCAGATCGATCGTGCGCATGTCAGCCCTTCGTGATGTCGGTGATGTCGTGGAGGTATCCGATGCGGCCGTCGTCATGGCGAACGACGTAGGCCCCTCCGCGATCCTCGATCACCAGCGCCCACGCGGTCGGCCCCACCCGGAAGATCGGCTCGCCGCGCTCGTCGTGCACATCGCGCTCGGTGGGCGCCAGGATCCAGAACGGTTGCGCCGCCTCCGTGTACTGGCGGGGGATCGTGGCCTCGACGTCGTCGTCCTGCTCGTCCGCGACGATCGGATTGACGGCCGTGGCATCGTCGGGGACATCGACCGCTCCTGTCTCCTCTCGAGCGGTCGTGCCGAGGAGCGACTCGATGCTCCCGGTGTCGGAGACGATCTCGGGCTGCTCGGCCCGGGAACGCCGGGAGTAGCTCGGCGTGTACTCCTCCTCGTCGGCCACGGGTATCGTCCCCGTGCCTCCGCCCGACGCGTGCGCAGTGAGCGGGATCCGGTCCGAGTAGTCGGCCGGGTACGCGTCGGTGTCGTCGTGACGCCGATCGCCATCGCCCGCATCGGGTACCACGTCGGTGACGGCGTCGGTTGCGGTGTCCGGGCTGGTGGGGGGTCCGGTGTCGATGACCGCGTCCGTGTCGGACTCCTCCGGCGACCCCACCGCCGCCTCGTCCTGAGTCTCCCCGGACGTCGACTCCGGGCGCGGACGGGCGATCACCGGCCGGACGGGATTCGCGTTCCGGTGCGCGAGAGTCACCAGCCGACCCTGGAAGTCTTCACGCAGCCCCGGGATCAGCGGTGCGAAAACGGTCAGGACGACCAGCGCCACCGACGTGATGACCTGCACGAGCGCGTTCCACGGCAGACCCCACTGACCCGTGGCGATCGCGGCGGACACCGCCAGCCAGAGGTTGCCCGCCCACACGCACGCGGATACGGCGAAGGCGACGGAGGCGAACTGATCGATGCCCAACGAGCCCACGCGGCGGATGCCGTCGGGAGAGAACCGGCGCAGCACCAGCAGGAACACGGCCACCGTCGGGACGCCGATCGGCAGGATCCACTGGATGCCGATGCCCCACAGCGAGACGCCGCCGCTGAGGGGGAAGAAGGAGACGAGGAACGACACCAGCCAGACGCCGACGATCAACAGCTCACGCAGTGTGAAGCCGAGGATGCCGTACTCCGGGGTCACTTCGTCGTCGTAGAGGACGCCGTCCTCGTCGCTGAACACCGCGTCGGCGGCATCCGGCTCGGGAAGTTCCGTGCTCATAGTGGTCCTTTCATCACCGGCGCACTCTGGCCGTGGCGGTGCTGTCGACGGCTCCCGATCCTACCCGTTCACCCCAGACAGGTCGGGCCGAGCAGTGACTTGAGGTCGCCGAAGAGGTCGGCCGACACCTTCACCGGCATCGGGACCTCGAACACCTTCGCCGTCCCGCCGCGGTGCACCCGAAGCAGCACCTCGGTCTCGCCGTTGTGCCGTCGCAGCACCTCGGCAAGCTCGTGCATCACGCGCTCGGTGGCGCGCTGCTCCGCGAGCACGAGCGACAGCGGGCCTGCGGCGTCGAACGAGCCCACATCGGGTGCGAAGGCCGACTGGGCATGCAGGTTGAGGCCGTCGTCGCGGCGCGACACCCTCCCCCGCACGGCCAGGATCGCGTCCTGCTGGAGGGTGTGCTGGAACTCCGTGTACGTCTTGCCCATGAACATCACGGTGACCTCGCCGTTGAAGTCCTCGACCGTGATCATGCCGTACGGGTTTCCGCTGGCCTTCGCCACCCGGTGCTGCACGCTCGTGACCAGGCCCGCGACCGTCACCTGGTCGCCGTCCTGCAGGTCCTCCGAGTTGTTGAGGTCATGGATCGAGATCGACGCGTGCTTCGCCAAAGGCACCTCGAGGCCCGCGAGCGGATGGTCGGACACGTACAGCCCGAGCATCTCCCGCTCGAACGCCAGCTTGTCCTTCTTGATCCACTCGGGTCGGGCGGGGACCTTGGCCGGCGCGACCTCCTCCAGCCCGTCGTACAGGCTGTCGAAGTCGAACCCGATCGCGCCCTGAGCCTCGTTGCGCTTCCGGTCGACCGCGGCCTCCACGGCGTCCTCGTGCACCTCCAGCAGCGCACGCCTCGTGTCGCCCATCGAGTCGAACGCGCCCGCCTTGATGAGCGACTCCACGGTGCGCTTGTTGGCGACATGCAGCGGGACCTTGTCGAGGAAGTGGTGGAACGACGTGAAGCGCTCATCCTTCCTGGCCTGCACGATCCCGTCGACGACGTTGGTGCCCACGTTGCGCACCGCTCCCAGACCGAAGCGGATGTCGTCGCCGACGGCGGCGAAGAAGTTGATCGACTCCGAGACGTCGGGCGGCAGCACCCGGATACCCATGCGGCGGCACTCGTTCAGGTACAGCGCCATCTTGTCCTTCGAGTCGCCGACGCTCGTCAGCAGCGCCGCCATGTACTCGGCCGGGTAGTGCGCCTTCAGGTACGCGGTCCAGTAGGACACGAGACCATACGCGGCGGAGTGCGCTTTGTTGAACGCGTAGTCGGAGAAGGGCAGGAGGATGTCCCACAGCGCCTTGATCGCGCCCTCGCCGAAGCCGCGCTCCTTCATACCGCCGGCGAAGCCCTCGTACTGCTTGTCCAGCTCGGACTTCTTCTTCTTGCCCATCGCGCGACGGAGGATGTCGGCCTGACCGAGGCTGAACCCGGCGACCTTCTGCGCGATGGCCATCACCTGCTCCTGGTAGATGATGAGGCCGTAGGACTCCTCCAGGATCTCGGCCAGGGGTTCCTCGAGCTCCGGGTGGATCGGCGTGATCTGCTGCTGGCCGTTCTTGCGCAGCGCGTAGTTCGTGTGCGAGTTCGCGCCCATCGGGCCCGGGCGGTACAGCGCGATGAGGGCCGAGATGTCACCGAAGTTGTCCGGCTTCATCAGGCGCATGAGCGACCGCAGCGGAGGGCTGTCGAGCTGGAACACGCCCAGCGTGTCGCCGCGCGCGAGGAGCTCGTAAACCGCAGGGTCGTCGAGTCCGAGGTGCTCGAGGTCGAGCTCCTCGCCTCGGTTCATGCGGATGTTGTCGAGCGCGTCCGAGATGATCGTGAGGTTGCGCAACCCCAGGAAGTCCATCTTGATCAGGCCGAGCGTCTCGCACGACGGGTAGTCGAACTGCGTGACGATCTGCCCGTCCTGCTCGCGGCGCATGATGGGGATGATGTCGAGCAGCGGCTCCGACGACATGATCACACCGGCAGCGTGCACGCCCCACTGGCGCTTGAGCCCCTCGAGCCCGAGCGCGCGATCGAACACCGTCTTCGCCTCGGGGTCTGTCTCGATCAGCGCCCGGAACTCGCTCGCCTCCTTGTAGCGCGGGTGCGCGGAGTCGAACATGCCGTCGAGGGGCATGTCCTTGCCCATGACGGCGGGGGGCATGGCCTTGGTCAGACGCTCCCCCATGCTGAACGGGAACCCGAGCACGCGGCCGGCATCCTTGAGCGCCTGCTTGGACTTGATCGTGCCGTAGGTCACGATCTGCGCCACGCGCTCGGAGCCGTACTTCTCCGTCACGTACTCGATGACCTCGCCACGGCGGCGGTCGTCGAAGTCGACGTCGAAGTCGGGCATCGAGACGCGGTCCGGGTTGAGGAAGCGCTCGAAGATGAGACCGTGCTCCAGGGGGTCGAGGTCGGTGATCCGCATCGCGTACGCCACCATCGATCCGGCACCGGAGCCTCGGCCGGGACCGACGCGGATGCCGTTGTCCTTGGCCCAGTTGATGAAGTCGGCGACGACGAGGAAGTAGCCAGGGAACCCCATCTGCAGGATGATGCCGGTCTCGTACTCCGCCTGCTTGCGCACCCGGTCGGGGATACCGCTCGGGTAGCGGTAGTGGAGGCCCTTCTCGACCTCCTTGATGAGCCAGCTGTCTTCGGTCTCGCCGTCTGGCACGGGGAAGCGGGGCATGTAGTTGGCGGAGGTGTTGAACTCCACCTCGCAGCGCTCGGCGATCAGCAGCGTGTTGTCGCACGCCTCCGGGTGATCGCGGAACAGCTGCCTCATCTCGGCCGCGGTCTTGATGTAGTACCCGTCGCCGTCGAACTTGAAGCGGTTCGGGTCGTCGAGCGTTGACCCCGACTGCACGCACAACAGCGCCTCGTGCGCGTCGGCCTCGTGCTGGTGCGTGTAGTGCGAGTCGTTCGTGGCCACCAGCGGGATGCCCAGGTCTTTGGCCAGCCGCAGCAGGTCGGTCATCACCCGGCGCTCGATCGACAGGCCGTGGTCCATGATCTCGGCGAAGTAGTTCTCCTTGCCGAAGATGTCCTGGAACTCCGCCGCCGCCGCCCGCGCCGCGTCGTACTGCCCGAGACGAAGACGCGTCTGCACCTCGCCCGAGGGGCACCCGGTCGTCGCGATGAGGCCCTTGCCGTAGGTCTGCAGCAGCTCGCGGTCCATGCGGGGCTTGAAGTAGTAGCCCTCCATGCTCGACAGCGAGCTGAGCCGGAAGAGGTTGTGCATCCCCTCGGTGCTCTGACTCCACATCGTCATGTGGGTGTACGCGCCGGACCCCGAGACGTCGTCGCTCTTCTGATCGGGCGAGCCCCACTGCACGCGGGTCTTGTCGCTGCGGTGCGTGCCGGGGGTGACGTACGCCTCCAGCCCGACGATCGGCTTTATGCCCGCGGCCTGAGCCGCCCGGTAGAACTCGAACGCCGCGAACGTGTTGCCGTGGTCGGTCACGGCGATCGCCGGCATGCCGTAGTCGGCCGCCGCCTGCGTCATGGCATTGATCTTCGCCGCGCCGTCCAGCATCGAGTATTCGCTGTGCACATGCAGGTGGACGAAGGAATCGGATGCCATGCTCCGAGTCTACGGCGGGGCCCCGACACCGAGATCGGTGCCGGGGCCCGTGTCCGGGTCGCCGTGGCTGTCAGGGGATCGCGTCGACGATCGACACCGTCGCGGTGTATCGGATGTCGGGGACGTCGGTCGGAACCATGTCGCCGTCCGCACCGTCCGTGCGGTCGTAGCGCAGCGTGTACTCGCTCATCCAGCCGGTCGTCGTATCGACCGTCAGGGTGTCGGTCCGCGCATCGATGTGCTGGAACCGTGCGCGGTAGATCACGGTCCCACCGGACGGGGTGGCCTCGACGAGCGGGGAGAGGGCGAGGGCCGAGATCAGTGCCTCGCGGAGATCGGCCGGGGCCACATTAGACCGGAGCGCGTCCATGATCGTGATGACCGCTGCCTCGTCCGCCTGCTCCGGCACCATCTCGTACCCGCGCTCGAAGCTCTTCGCGAACTCCAGCAACGCCTGCGGATCGCGGGGGAACTGCGCGAAGTACTCTGTCGAGCCGGTGGGCGGCCCCACCTCGGTATCGAATCCCCCGGTGAACGTCCATCGGCCCACGCTGTCGTTCGCCGGGAACAGGTTGTCCCAGGCCAGCTCCCCCGCAGGCCACTGGTCCTCGGGGAAGAACTGCAGCCGCTGGGAGTTCGGGCCGTTGCTCCCCCTCCACTCGCCCGAGCGATCAGCGGGGACGAACGTCTCGCTGTGGTCCCGAACCAGGAGCGCGCCGATCGGCGCGAGGCCGTCCTGATGCCAGGGCCAGGTGAACACCGTCACCCGCGCGTCCCGATACAGGAGAGAGTCCACCGTCGTGGTGACGTGCAGATACTGCCCCGCCTGCGGGGTCGTACCGGGGAACGGCTCGGTCGCACCCGTCCCCGACGTCGCCGACGGACGCGGCAGCGGGTCGCCGTGCGGGCGCGGATCGAGCGTCTGCACCGGCACGGCTTCCACGCGCGGCTCCGGTGCCGTCAGCTGGCTCAGCATCACGACCCCGGCCGTGGCGGCCGCGACCCCCGCGACCGCCCCGGCGA
>NZ_SSDO01000349.1:0-6045 GCF_004794395.1 Microbacterium sp. K41
CTCCGGTCCGCCATCGCCCGACACCTCGACCCGGACGACGAGGGGGTCGAGGCCCAGGTCCGCGGCGGTTCGCGCGGCCCGCTCAGCCACCGCGGCGGAGTCGTCCTGCAGCCCGTGGTCGACCGTGACGGCGGCGACGCGGAGACCTCGCTTGGGTGCCTCGAACGCGGTGGCGGCGGCGAGCGCGAGGGAGTCGGCACCGCCCGACAGCGCGACGATCACGGAGCTCCCTTCGGGGAGGTCGGCGAGCGCGGTGCGCACAGCGAGGCGGATCTCGGCGACGGCGGGATCGAGCGACGGCATCACTCCACGCTAGGGCACCGCCAGCGCCTCGCGACCCCCTGGCTCCCGCCCACCCTCGCCGATATTCTGGCGCGGTGACCGAGAACGCGAGGCCGTACCTGTATCGGACCGAGCGGTTCACGGCCTTCGTCGACGCGGTCGTCGCGATCGCCATGACGCTGCTCATCCTCCCGCTGCTGGAAGCCGTCTCCGACACGGCGGCGGGGAATCGGAGCACGGCCGAGTTCTTCACGGAGCACTCCGGCCAGCTGCTGAGCTTCGCGCTGAGCTTCCTCCTCATCGCGGTGTTCTGGATGGGGCATCACAGCCAGTACCGCGACGTCGAGCGGATCACCCCGGCGCTGCTGTGGATCAACGTGGGCTGGATGGCCACGATCGTGTGGCTGCCGGTGCCGACGGCGATGCTCGGCCAGCTCGACTCCGATCCGCTGCAGGCGGTCGTGTACATCGGGACACTGATCGGCACGCAGGTCACGACCCTCGGCGGCTGGCTCTACCTGCTGCGCCACCCGCAGCTCACCACGGCGTCCGCGTCGGTGCTCCGCGCGGGCGTCGTCGGCGACCTCGCCGCGATCATCCTGTTCGCGATCGCCCTGGTCATCGCCGCGCTCGCCGCGCCGAACGGCTACGCCGCGCTCCTGCTCCTGCTGCTGAACGGGCCGCTCGCGCGCCTGCTGAACCGGCGCGCACGCGGTCACCGCACGGACGTCGAGCCGCCGGCCCGCGAGTAGGCTGGTCGGCGGCATCCAACCGAACTTTCTGAGGAGCACACGCATGGGCGCACACGACGCCGTCATCGAGATCCCGCGCGGCAGCCGCGTGAAGTACGAGGTCGACCACGAGACGGGGCGCGTGCACCTCGACCGCGTGCTGTACACGACCTTCGGCTACCCGGCCGACTACGGCTACTTCGACAACACGCTCGGCGAAGACGGCGATCCGCTCGACGTGCTGGTGCTGCTCGACCACGCGATCTACCCCGGTGTCGTCGTCGAGGTCCGCCCCGTCGCGGTGCTCAAGATGAGCGACGAAGCCGGCGGCGACGACAAGCTGGTCGCGGTCCTGTCGAAGGACCCGCGCTGGGCCCACATCCAGGACATCGACGACATCGCCGAGTACACGAAGAAGGAGATCGCCCACTTCTTCGAGCACTACAAGGACCTGGAGCCCAACAAGTGGGTCAAGGTGGACGAGTGGGGGAACGCCGCCGAGGCGCAGCGCATCCTCGACGAGGCGATCGCCCGGTTCGGCGAGCAGGGCCACTGAGCTGATGCAGAAGACCCCCGGAGCACGGTGCTCCGGGGGTCTTCTGCTGCGCGACCGATCTCAGACGGAGATGCCCCGGTCGGCCATGAAGTTGATGGGGTTCGTGTAGCGGCCGTTGATGTACACCTCGAAGTGCAGGTGGCAGCCGAACGAGCCGCCCGTGTTGCCGGCGTAGGCGATGACCTGTCCGGCCTCGACCCACTGGCCGTTGCGGACCGCGAAGCCACCCGGCTTGATGTGCGCGTAGCCCGTGGCGACGCCGCCGCCGTGCTGGATGCGCACGTAGTTGCCGTACCCGCCGTTGTAGAAGGCCGCGTCGACGGTGCCCGAGTGCGCCGCGTAGATCGCCGCCCCGCAGCCGTTCGCGAGGTCGACCCCGTAGTGCCAGCTGGACGAGCAGCCGCGGGAGTTGCACTGCTGCGAACGGGGACCGTAGCCGGAGCTGCGGTAGCCGCCGTGCGGACGGACCCAACCCCCGGAGCCCGGGGTTCCTCCCCCACCGCTGTTGCCCCCCGCGTTCGCGGCGGCCTCCTCGGCGGCACGGCGCTCGGCCTCCTTGCGGGCGGCCTCGACGCCGGCCTGGTACTGCGCGACGGTGGTGGCGGTGGTGTCCTTGAGCGCGGCGAGCTGCGCCTGCATGGTCGCCAGGTTCGCGGACTGCTCGTCGAGGGCGGCCTGCGCCGCATCGGCCGCCTGCTGCGCGGCGACCATCTTCTCCTCGGCGATCTTCTGCAGCCGGTCGCGCTCGTCCCGCGCGACGACGGCCTGGTCACTGAGCGACTGCGCGGCGTTGCGGGCGGCGACGGCGTCGTCGTACACCGAGCGGTTGTACTCGAGCAGCTTGTCCATCGAGCCCAGTCGCGCAAGGAGCTCATCGGCGTTGCTGGCCGATCCGGCGAAGAACAGCTCGAGCGAGGTGTTGTCGCCGCCGTTGCGATACAGCTGCGCAGCGACCTGCCCGGCCTTGCGGGCGGACTCGTCGGCCGCGGCGGCCTGGGCGTCGGCCTTCTCCTGCAGCGCGTCGGCTTCGGCGATCGCGGCGAAGTAGGCCTGCTGGGCGTTGTAGAACTCGTTCGACGCGGCCTCGGCGGCGGCCTGGGTCTCGGCGACCTTCTGCGTCAGCGACTGGATGAGGCCTTCGATCCGCGAGACCTCGGCCGCCTTGGCGGCTTCGTTCTGCTTGGCGCGCTGCACGTCGTCCCAGCTCGGGTACGACGCGGCATAGGCGGCGGAGACGCCCGACGAGATGCCGAAGGCGCTGAGGGCGACCACGCTGAGGGCGCCGAGGCCGATGGCCCCGCGACGGCTGATGCCCGCCTTCCAGAACGCATGGCTCTCGGCCGGGCTGGGCGCGCAGCCGCACTCCGCGGAGGCGGCGGAGGCAGCATCCACCGGATTCTTGTCGTTCACGCGGCCCCTTCCGCCGGTTTCACAGATGTCACACTAACAACAACATTCACATCCGCACCAGCGAAATGGCACGGCCCCCGCAGCACCATCGTGACCTCCATGGTCCTCCCGAAACACGCCCGGGGGAAGACGCATCGCCCTCGATTCGCGATTTGCTCGCGTCATCCCTTATGCTTGAGCGTCGGCAAGGAAGTCCTCCCGGGACTGACTCGGCCCCATCGTTTAGCGGCCTAGGACGCCGCCCTTTCACGGCGGTAGCACGGGTTCGAATCCCGTTGGGGTCACTCCATCCGATACAATTGAAAACACCAGTATGGCCCTGTAGCGCAGTTGGTTAGCGTGCCGCCCTGTCACGGCGGAGGTCGCGGGTTCAAGTCCCGTCAGGGTCGCTCCGTGCGACGAGCTCTTTCTTCGGAGAGGGCTCTTCGTCTAGGACGCGGCAGCACCATCGCCGCGCGGCTCTGTAGCTCAGTTGGTAGAGCGTTCGACTGAAAATCGAAAGGTCACCGGATCGATGCCGGTCGGAGCCACAAGGCTGATCATTACAATCAGCCCAGAAACCCTCGCCTAGCTTCTACATGGCGGGGGTTTTGCTTTGCCCGCCCACCGGCATCGCGTCGACCGCATGGGGCAGCGCGTGGGTGACGAGACTCACGAGGAACGTGCCCGGCTCCTCGAGCATGCACAGATGCGCCGAGTTCTCGAACCAGACGACGTGCGTCGACGGTGCCGTCACGTGCTCGAGCCAGCGCACGACGGGGCCCGTAGGCGTCGTCCAGTCGTGGCGTCCGAGGAACTGCAGCATCGGCACCTCGAACGCCGTCTGATCGCGGGCGTCGAAGCCGAGCAGGGCCGGGAGCACCGCGGTCATGGTCACCTGCTGCCCGGCGCCGATCAACCCCAGGTCGGCATCGGTGTAATACGGAGACAGCTCCTGCGACTCCGTGAAGTACGCGAAGTCGGACCGATACGCGGACAGACCCCCGTAGTGCTGGGCCCACCTCCGGCAGGTCACGATGCGTTCGACGGTCAACGGCTCCGCGCCGGGATACTCCCCGAGCGACTGCAGCTCCGCGACCGCCCGCTCATTCCCATCCGCGACGGCACTCCGCATCGCGTGACCGAAGCTCTCGACCTCGTTCTCGGGACCGCAGATGACCTGGCCGACGCCGATGTACGCCCACAGCAGGTCGGGTCGCTGCCTGGCCACAGTGAGGCCGATGATCGTCCCCCAGCTGTGGCCGAGCACCCCGACCTTCCGGACGCCGAGCTCGGCCTGCACCCACGCGATCAGCTCCACGAGATCGTCGACATACCTCTCGACACGGAGATCCAGCCCGTCGGACACGGTCGCCGCGGACTTGCCACTGGCGCGCTGGTCGTAGTTGACGACGGTGAAGTACTCCTCGACCCCGCGCTGCCAGATCCACGACGACGGCAACGACGGGAGCGCCGGACCGCCGTGGCACACGACGAGCACCGGGTTCGCCCTGCTGCGGCCGCGGATCGAGACGAACTGCTCGACGCCGCCGAGCTCGACGAACGCCGTGCGGTCGATCGCCTCGGGGTTGGGAGGCGGCACAGATCCGCGATGACGGTGCGGCCGAGGTCTTCGCTCATGTCGGTCAGCCTAGGAGGGCCGCGCATCCGCGGCGACGCGACGATGTCGTAGAGTGCCCGACGTGGAGCTCACAGACGCACTCGCCGCCGTCGGCCTCGTCCTTCTCGCGCTCGGAGGCGGCACGTTCTGGTCCTTCTCGACCGGGGTCATGCCGGGCCTCGGGCGCACGGACGACCCGACCTTCGTCACCTCGATGCGCGCCATCAACCGCGCGGTGGTGAATCCGCTGTTCCTCCTGCCGATCTTCCTGCCCCCGGTGTTCCTGGTATGGGCGGGCCTGCTCGCGCTGGACTCTGCGCGCGGGTGGCTGCTCGCCGCCGGCGGGGTCGTGTTCTTCCTCGGCGCTGTCGTCGTCACCGTGGCCGGCAACGTCCCGCTGAACAATGCGTTGGACGGCTCGACGACTTCTGCCGCGACCACACGCGCCGCGTTCGAACGCCGATGGAACGCGCTGAACGGCGTGCGCTCGGTGGCGTCCGTCGTCGCGATCGCGGTCGCGGTGTGGGCTCTGCTCGTCTGAGCTGCGCGTCCGCTCCGCACTGCGGGTACTGATGGGGCTCACCGAGGCGTCGCCCCCGACACCTCTCTGCCCGATCACGGCCTGACCCTGGCGCTGCCCCGGACGCAGACGCTCGCCCTCACCCCGCCGGCACGAACACGTTGTCGAACAGCCGCTCGGTCCCCTCGGGCGTGGGCGAGCCGTCCGGCGCGACCTCGTACGTGCCCAGCTCGCCGCTGAGGCGCACCCAGGTCCCGTTGTCGGCACAGCCCGTGGCGTACGCGTCATCGCTCTGATACGCGACCACGCAGATCCCGCTGCCGGACGCGGGTCGTGCGAGCCACAGCGACACGTCGCCGTCCTTCCCCACGAACCGGGCGGTGTCCGGCGCGACGACGCCGTCGTTGTCGTCGACCGCGGCATCCGGCAGGGCGTCAGCCGCCTGAGGCTCCTTCTCGAGCACGGCGAAGTCCGCCCCGCCCATGCATCCGGACAACACGGTGGCCATGACCACCGCGGCCACGCCCACAGCGCCGACCCTCGTGCTCCGCTTCACGGTGCCCCCTCGCCTCTCCGTATGCCAGCCATCGTCGCACACGTGCCGCGCAGACCGGGGTCAGAGCGCATCGAGTGCCCGCTGCGCCGCCTCGCGATCCCGCGCCGCCTCGTCGCGCGACGCCACGGCCTCCTCCTGACGCTCGGTCGCCCCCGGCAGCTCTCCCGCGATGCGCTCGGCCTCCCTGCGCAGCTGTGCGAGCTGCGCCTCGAGGTCGGCGATGTCGTCGTCGAGCTCCTCGGCGCGCGCGCGAAGCGTCCGCAGCACGTCGTCCTGTTTCGCCACTGCGCGCTCCGCCGCCGCGAGCTCCTTCTCCGCCGCGGTCACGCGCCGTTCGGCCTCGCGTCGAGCCCGCCGCGCGGAGAGCTCATCCCCGCGGCGCGGCGCGGC
>NZ_SSDO01000350.1:0-1681 GCF_004794395.1 Microbacterium sp. K41
ACCCGCGTACCCGCCGGCACCCGCGCCGGCCTTCGCCCCCGCGCCCCCGCCCGCCCCGGCCCCGCATCCCGCGGCTCCGGCGACACCCGCTCCCTCGCCCGAGGGCGACGGCACGGCTCCCGGTGGCGGTGACCGCTCCGCATGATGCTCCGGTTCGACGAGGTCTTCATCCCCGACGGCGATGAAGCGCGCCGGTGGGCCGAGGAGGAGCTCGCCAACCCGCGCTACGCCGACGCCAAGCCGACCTGGTTCGATCTGCTCGCCCGCGACGTCGGACGGTTCCTCGCCGATCTGTTCAGCTCCGGCAACGGTCAGAGCGTCGGCCCCGTCGCGCTCATCGCCGTGGTCCTGCTGATCGCCGCCGCCCTGATCACGGCCCTGCTCGTGTGGGGGCGCCCCCGGCGGTCCCGCACGGTACGTCGCGGCCACGCGCACCTGCTGGGCGCCGACGACGACCGCACCGCCGCGCAGCTGTGCACCGATGCCGAGCGCAGTGCGCGCGACGGCGACTGGGACACGGCCGTGGTGCTGCGCTACCGGGCCATCGCGCGCAGCCTCCTCGAACGCGACCTCATCGACCCCGCGCCCGGCGCGACCGCGCAGGCCATCGCACGATCGGCGAGCCTCGTGTTCGCCGAGGAGTCCGACGCGATGAGCCGCGCCGCCGCCGCCTTCGACGATGTGCGCTACCTGCGCCACCCCGCCTCCGAGGAGACCTACCGCGAGCTCGCCGCGACCGACGACCGCCTGCGCGCGCGGCGACCGGAGGCGGTACCCGCATGACCCTCGTCACCCCGCAGGACGCCACGACGGCCGAGCGGCGCCCTCGCCACACGGGCGCGATCGTCGGCTGGGCGCTCATCGGCATCCTCGTGCTCGTCGTGGCCTATGCCGCCTCGCAGTTCGCCGCCAGCAGCCCCGGCGCTCGCGGTGCCCTCGACCCGGAGAGCCGCAGCGACACGGGAGCGCTCGCCCTCGCCGAGATCCTCCGCGACCGGGGCGTCGAGGTCGAGGTCGCCCGCAGCCGCGCCGAGGTCCGCGCCGCACTGGACGACGATGCCACGCTGGCCATGACCAACCCGTACACCCTGAGCGACGACGCGATCGCCGACCTCATCGCGCCGGCCGCACGCGTGGTCTTCCTCTCCACCGGCACGCACCTGCTCGGGGAACTGCGGATCGGCGAGCCCGCGCCGGGCAGCGTCTCCACCGCCGCGGCCGACTGCGCCGTGCCCGAGTTCGCCGAAGTGGGCACGATCCGGCCCGACCGCCTGTTCTCGCCCGCGAGCGGCGTCGACGCCTGCTTCGGCGACGACAGCGGCGCGGCCGTGCTCGTGGACGACCGCGACGGCAACCGTCGCACGATCGTCGACGGCACCAAGCTGTTCAGCAACGCCTTCCTCGCCGAGAACGGCAACGCCGCCCTCGGCCTCGCGCTGCTCGGCCAGTCCGACCGCCTCGTCTGGTACGTCCCCTCCTTCCAGGACTCCGACGTCGAGGGCACCGCCGCACCGGACACGCTCGGCAGCCTCACGCCGGACTGGGTCACCCCGGCCATCCTCCTGCTCCTCGCCGCCGGGCTCGCGGTGGCGGTGGCGAGAGGGCGGCGCTTCGGCCCGCTCGTCGCCGAGACGCTGCCGGTCACCGTCCGGGCCTCGGAGACGATGCTCGGACGCGCCCG
>NZ_SSDO01000351.1:0-9660 GCF_004794395.1 Microbacterium sp. K41
CGTGGTGTCGGCGCGGACGGTCGCGCGTCGGGCGGGCCGTCGTACCGCCCTCGGGCTCGTCGTGACGCCGCGGAAGGGGGCGGCTCTGGGGGCCGTCGTCGCCGCGGCCGAGGCGGCCGTCGCGGAGTGGGACCGGTTGCTGGGTGTGGAGGTGCCGGTGGTCGTGCACGTCGCGGACCGCGGGTGGCGCGAGCTGTTCCGGTCGAGGCAGAGGATGCGCCGGTCGCTGGCCGGCGCGGGCGAGGCGGGGCACCGGTCCCGCACCGCCCGGACGTCGTCGACCCCGAGAGCCGGGGTCGCGTGAGGAAAGGAGCCGCCATGAGCGGAGAGAACAAGATCAAGGCCGCCGCCGAGAAGATCGCCGGCAAGGCGAAGGAGGTCGTCGGCGAGGTCACCGACAACGACCGGCTCGTCGCCGAGGGCAAGGCCGAGCAGGCGAAGGGCGATGTGCGGAACGCCGCCGAGGATGTCAAGGACGCGTTCAAGAAGTGATCCCGCTCGCGCAGGGGGCGCCCCCGGTCGGGGCGCTCCCTGCGGCCGAGCCGTGCGCACGGATCCGATCCGTCGCCGCACGCGCTCCGAACCTGCAGGGGAAGCGGAACGAAGGGTGGGGGAATGGCAGCGGATGGCTCTCGCGGCCCGCTGGAACAGGCCGGGGATCACATCGTCGCGGGTCGCGCCATGGACGGCGACGTCGAGGCGTTCGCGGTGCTGGTGCGGAGGTACACGCCGATGATGCGCGCGTACACGCAGCGCATGCTGAACGGCTCGGCCGAAGTGGACGACACCGTGCAGGAGGCGTTCGTGACCGCGTGGCAGCGGTTCGGCGAGCTCGACGACCCCGGCAAGGTCAAGAGCTGGCTGATGCGCATCGTGAGTCGCAAGGCCGTGGACCGGCTCCGGCGCCACCGCCCGGCGGTCGATGTGACCGAGATCGACCGGCCGGCACCCCTGCACGCCTCGCCGTCGGCGGTGGTGGAGGTGCGCGAGGGCGTCGCGGCACTGGGAGCCGCGCTGCGGGAGCTCCCGGAGGCGCAGCGCGAATGCTGGGTGCTGCGCGAGATGGGCGGGTACAGCTACGACGAGATCGCCGCGGAGCTCGGCGTCCCCGTCAGCACGGTGCGCGGGCTGCTGGCCCGTGCGCGCGGATTCCTGATCACCCGGATGGAGGCGTGGCGATGAACGACGACCACGAGAACCCGGACCTGCGCGGTCTCGGACTGGAGCCCGACGACCTCGACGGGCACACGATCGAGGAGCTCGCCGACTACCTCGAGGCGGGGCGTCAGCCGCGCGTGGCCTCGATCGAGGAATCGCCGGGGTGCCAGCTCGCCCTCGACGCGCTCGAGCGGCTGCACGGACTGGGCGACGCGCTGATGGCGGCCGACACCGCGGCAGAGCCCGCGGTCGAGGAGGGGTGGATCGACCGGATCCTGAGCGGGATCGCGATGGACGCCAGGGCGGGACGCCGCATCCCGTTCGCCTCGGACGACCCTGCGGTGGAGCTGGCGATCACCGAGGGTGCGGTGCGCGGTCTCGTGCGGGCGGCCGAGGAGGCGGTCCCCGGCGTGCTCGTCGGGCGATGCCGCCTGGAGGGCGACGTCACGACGCCGGGTGCTCCCGTGCGCGTGGCGATCGACGCGAGCGTGCTGCACGGCGAGCCGATCCGCGGGCTGGCCGACCGGCTCCGTACCGAGGTGGACGCGCGGCTGCGTCGGCACACCGAGCTCACCATCGCCGCGATCGACGTGACCGTCAAGGACATCAGGGAGGTGTCGTGATGACGCAGGATCCGACGATCGACGGCGAGGGCCGTCGCGAGCTGGCCGCCCGGATCGAACAGGTCCTGCGCGCGCAGGAGGGGGTCCGCGGCGTCTACCGCTCCGGCTCGCTCATCTCGAATCTGCTCAGGGCGGGGGCCGCGGCGCTGGGCGCGACGCGCGACGCCGAGCCGATCGTGTCGGTGGCCGCGGGGGCGCGCGGGGTCGCGGTCGAGGCGTCGATCGGGGTGGACGCGGGCGCGGCGTCCGGAGAGGTCCTCCGGGAGGCGCGGGCCGCGGTGGAGGCCGTGCTCGCGGAGCAGGGGTACCAGCGCGAGAGCATCACGCTCGTGGTGGCCTACGTGCAGGTCGCCCGTGCCGCGGGGGAGCCCGTCGAGGCGGAGCCCCGCTGACCGTGCGGTCGGCGGGGCTCCGGCCGGCTCACGCGATCGCGCGCAGTCCCTGGACGAGCGGCGTGGTCGGACGGCCGATCAGCCGCGCGAGCGTGCCGTCGGTCTCGGCTAGTGCGCCCCCGCGGATGCCGGCGTCGAGGGCGACGACGAAGCCCGCGGTGCCCTCGTCGAGCCCGGCTCCGCGCAGCGCCGCGAGCTGCTGGTCCGCCGTGAGCGACACGAAGGTCACCTCGCGTCCGGTGACCTCGGCGATCGCGGCGGCCAGCTCCGTGTAGTCCCACGCGACGTCGCCGCCGAGCTCGTACACGGCGCCCGTGTGACCGTCGTCGAGCGCGACCACGGCGGCGGCCTCGGCGTAGTCGGCGCGGCTGGCGGAGGCCACGCGACCGTCTCCGGTGCCGGAGGCGAGCACGCCCGTCTCGGCTGCGCGCGCGAGGTCGGCGGCGTAGTTCTCCGTGTACCAGTTGTTGCGCAGGATCACGGCCGGGACGCCGGAGGCCGCGATCAGCTCCTCCGTGGCCTTGTGCTCCGGCGCGAGCACCAGGTCGCTCGTGGTGGCCTTCGGGGCGCTGGTGTACACGAGCTTCGAGACGCCGGCGGCTGCGGCCGCGTCGATCACCGCCCGGTGCTGCTCGACGCGGCGGCCGACCTCGGAGCCGGACACGAGCACGACCGTGTCGATGCCGTCGAGGGCCGCGGCGACGGAGGCCGGGTCGTCGTAGTCGAGGGGCACGACGCGCACGCCGAGGTCGGCCGCCCTGGCCACGTCGCGCGCTCCGGCGACGATCGACTGGGGGTCGGCGCCGCGGGCGAGGAGGGCGGCGATGATGAGGCGGCCGAGGTGTCCGGTGGCTCCGGTGATGAGGATGGTCATGAGGGCGGTCCTTCCGTTGGTGAACACCTGCCCCAACCGGCGCGAGGCACCCGCGCATTCCATCCGACCGGTACCCACTTTGACGTAAGGTACCTACATGTCGGTGAGTTTTGCGGAAATCCGGGAGTCTTCGCCCACGGTGTTCGACCAGGGCTGCGGCACGCGCGTGGTGCTGGACCACATCATGAGCAAGTGGGGCGTGCTGGTGCTGTCGTGCCTGTCGGACGGCACGCGGCGCTGGGGCGAGCTGCGACGGGAGGTCGACGGCATCAGCGAGAAGATGCTCGCGACCACGCTGCGCACGCTGTCGGCGGATGGGCTGGTGCACCGGGAATCCCTGCCCACGGTGCCCCCGCACGTGGAGTACAGCCTCACCCCGCTGGGGCGTGACCTGATGGACCGGATGCTGCCCCTGATGGAGTGGGTCGCCACGCACGCCGACGGGATGCTCGGTCGCGAATGAATCCACGGATTCCGTCGTGAGATGAAGTTGTGTGAGTGGAATCCGTTGCTCGAAGAAAAGGATTGACGGTATACCGCAGCTCGTCGTACTGTCTGAGCATGGCAACGACGCCCATCCACCTGGAACGACCCGACGGCAAGGGGCTGGCCGCTGGCACCCTCGGCCTGTGGGGATCCACCGTCATCGGTCTCGCCTCCACGGCGCCGGTCTACTCCCTCGTCGCGACGCTCGGCTTCGTCGTGCTCGCGGTCGGGGCGCAGGCACCGATCGCGTTCGTGATCGCCTTCGTCCCGATGCTCCTGATCGCCTTCGCCTACCGCGAGCTCAACAACGCCGTGCCCGACTGCGGCACCACCTTCACCTGGGGCACGAAAGCGTTCGGCCCCTGGGTGGGCTGGATGGGCGGCTGGGGCGTCGCGGTGGCCGGGATGGTCGTGCTCGCGAACCTCGCCCAGATCGCCTCGGTGTACTTCTGGTCCCTGATCGGGTTCGACCTGGAGAACAACGACTGGCGGATCATCCTCGTCGCGGTGCTCTTCATCGCCGCGATGACCTGGGTCAGCTGGCGCGGCGTCGAGATCGGCGAGCGCATCCAGAACATCCTGCTGGCCGTGCAGTACCTGGCCCTCGCGATCTTCGTGGTGGCCGCGCTGTGGCAGTTCTTCACCGGCGACGCCCCCGACGCCACGCCGTTCTCGTGGGAGTGGCTGAACCCGTTCGGCTTCACGGACTGGTCGGGCTTCACCGAGGCCATCCTGCTCGCCCTCTTCATCTACTGGGGCTGGGACACGTGCCTCGCGCTGAACGAGGAGACCAAGGACCCCAAGCGCATTCCCGGGCGGGCGGCCGTGCTGACCTGCGTGATCCTGCTGGTGACCTACGTCGCCGTCACGATCGCGGCGATGATGTACGCGGGTCTCGGCGAGGACGGCACGGGGCTCGGCAACGAGGCCAACGCCGACGACTTCTTCCTCGCGATCAAGGACGGCCTGCTGGGCCCGTTCGGCTGGGTGCTGGTGGTCTCCGTCATCATCTCGGCGATCTCGTCGACGCAGACGACGATCCTGCCCACCGCGCGCGGCACGCTCGCGATGGGCGTGTACCGGGCGCTCCCCGCGAAGTTCAAGGAGGTGCACCCGGTCTACAAGACCCCGTCGTTCTCGACCATCGTGATGGGCGTGGTCGCCTCCGCGTACTACGTGGGCATGACGCTCATCAGCGACAACATCCTGCAGGACTCGATCCTGTCGCTGGGCCTCGCCATCGCGTTCTACTACGCCATCACCGGGTTCGCCTGCGTCTGGTACTTCCGCGCCGACCTGCGCACCTCGGCACGCGACCTCTTCTTCAAGGGGATCTTCCCGCTCGTCGGGGCGCTGCTGCTCACCGGCGCGTTCGTGCAGTCCGCGATCGACATGTGGGACGTGGACTACGGCTACACGGTGCTGTTCGGCATCGGCGGCACGTTCGTGATCGGCATCGGCTCGCTCGCGATCGGCCTGGTGCTGATGCTCCTGTGGTACCTGTTCCCGCGGTCGAAGCGCTTCTTCCGCGGCGAGAGCCTGAACCGCGACACCGAGGTGATGGTGCCGGACGAGCCCGGCGTCTCCATCCGCTCGGTCGACGGCGGCATCTGAGGCGGCGGGTGCGCGCGGGGCTGTCCTAGGCTGGCCTCGTGCGCATCCGGCTCGACATCGCCTACGACGGCACCCACTTCCGCGGCTGGGCGACACAGCCCACGCTCCGCACCGTTCAGGGCACGCTGGAGGCGGCGCTCGCCCGCATCGTGGGCTCCGACGTGCGGTTCGTGGTCGCCGGCCGCACCGACGCCGGCGTGCACGCGAGCGGACAGGTCGCACACGTCGATCTCGACGAGCGGCAGTGGTCGCGCATCGAGGCCAGGCACGGACGGGCGGCGCAGGATCCGGCGGGCTCGATCGCGGGACGCATGCGGGGTGTGCTCGGCGCCTACCCCGACGTCACCGTCACCCGGTCGACCGCGGCGCCCGAGGGTTTCGACGCGCGCTTCTCGGCCGTGTGGCGCCGCTACCGGTACCGTCTCGCCGACGGTCTGGCCGGCTACGACCCGCTGCGTCGCGCCGACACCACGAGCATCCGCGGACGCCTGGACGAGCGCGCGATGGACGAGGCCGCGCGCACGCTGATCGGCCTGCACGACTTCGCGGCGTACTGCAAGCCCCGCGAGGAGGCCACCACCATCCGCACCCTGCTCGACTACCGGTGGGAGCGCGACGCGGACGGCGTGCTGGTGGCCGAGGTGAAGGCGGACGCGTTCTGCCACAGCATGGTGCGCGCCCTCGTCGGCGCGTGCGCGGCCGTGGGGGAGGGTCGCCTGGACGTGTCCGACCTGGTGGTGCTGCGCGACGCCCTCACCAGGACCAGCGAGTTCAAGGTGCTCGCGGCCCGGGGCCTGACGCTGACCGAGGTCGGGTATCCGGCGGACGAGCTGCTCGCCGCACGGGCCGAACAGACCAGGGCCCGCCGCGACCGCGAGTCGGACTGATCGCCGGATACGGATCCCGGGCACAGCAGGGGCGGGTAGCGTGGGCACGGTCATGAAGGTCATCTCGTACAACCTGCGCAAACACCGGGCGGCCGGGGAGCTCGCGACACTCGTCGCCGAACACGACCCCGACATCCTCTGCCTGCAGGAGTGCGACGTGCCGGCGCTGCCCGACCGGATCGGGGGCCTCGTGCTCGCCGACGCCACCCAGGGCAACCGCCTCGGACTCGCGCTGTTCTACCGCGAGAGCACCTACCACCTGCAGGGCATCCGCACCCTCGGGCTGAAGAAGTCGCTGCACGACCGCATCGCGAAGCCCGCGCACGAGCGGGTGCTCGGCGCACGGCTGCGCGACATCGACGACGGCGACGAGTTCATCGTCGCGTCGTTCCACGCCGCACCGCTGACGGCGCTGAACTCGCTGCGGCGCCACCAGATCCGCGCGGCCCTGACCGAGCTCGCGAGCCTCGGGGACGGCCTTCCGCAGCTCATGGTCGGCGACTACAACTACCCCGTGTTCAAGGAGAACCTGGGGCAGGCCGTGCGCGACCACGGCTATGCGCTGTCGCTCAGCGACGACCACACCTACACGCGCTACCGCGTCTTCCGCGGTCACTACGACTTCGCGACCTCGACCGGATTCGAGATCGAGCGCATCACGACCCTGCCGCAGCGGTCGAGCGACCACCGTCCGATCCTGGTGACGGTGAAGACCGACTGACCGGGCGCGGGCCCGCGGCTGGTTTGGTCGGAGGGGGTCGGGTGGCGTATGCTGACTCTTTGGTGCCCTTCCCGTACTGCGAGGAAGACGCACATCCGAACGTGAGCCCTCCACTGGCGTGTTCGTCCCTGTCGGGAGGAACCACCCCGGAGTGGGATTCACGAACACCTCCGTTCGACAAGAAAGCAGCACTATCGTGACGCGCACTTACACCCCCAAGGCTGGCGAAGTCCAGCGCGACTGGGTCGTCATCGACGCCACCGACGTCGTTCTCGGCCGCCTGGCCTCGCACGCGGCGACGCTCCTGCGTGGCAAGCACAAGCCGACCTTCGCCAACCACATCGACTCGGGTGACTTCGTCATCATCGTGAACGCCGACAAGGTCGCGCTCACCGGTCAGAAGCTCCAGAAGAAGATCGCCTACCGTCACTCGGGCTACCCGGGTGGTCTGAAGGCCGTCAGCTACTCCGAGCTGCTCGAGAAGAACCCGGTCCGCGCCGTGGAGAAGGCCATCCGCGGCATGCTCCCGAAGAACAGCCTGGGCCGCCAGCAGCTGTCGAAGCTGAAGGTGTACGTCGGTGCCGAGCACCCGCACGCCGCGCAGCAGCCCCAGCCGTACACCCTCGACCAGGTCGCCCAGTAAGCGCCGTAACGACTAAGGACATACTCGTGGCTGACATCCAGGACACCACCGAAAACCTCCAGAACTTCTCGACGTCGACCCCCGAGACCGAGGCAGTCGAGGCGGCTCCCCGCCCCGTGCTCAGCGTCCCGGGCGCCGCTGTCGGCCGTCGCAAGCAGGCCATCGCCCGCGTGCGTCTGGTCCCCGGCTCGGGCACCATCACGGTCAACGGCCGCACGCTCGAGGACTACTTCCCGAACAAGCTGCACCAGCAGCTGATCAACGACCCGTTCACCGCGCTGAACCTCGCCGGTGCCTACGACGTGATCGCCCGCATCTCGGGTGGTGGCGACTCCGGCCAGGCCGGCGCGCTGCGTCTCGGCATCGCTCGTGCCCTCAACGGCATCGACGCGGAGAACAACCGTCCGACCCTGAAGAAGGCCGGCTTCCTCTCGCGCGACGCTCGCGTCAAGGAGCGCAAGAAGGCCGGACTCAAGAAGGCCCGTAAGGCGCCTCAGTACTCGAAGCGTTAAGGTCCACTGCTCCGATGCCGATCTTTGGCACGGACGGCGTGCGAGGACTCGCCAATGGCATCCTCACCGCCGACCTGGCGCTCACCCTGGCCCAGGCGACTGCTGTCGTCCTGGGCCAGGGCCGTACGGCGGAGGCTCGCAAGGCCGAAGGCAAGCGACTCACCGCCGTGGTCGCCCGTGACCCCCGGGTCTCGGGGCACTTCCTCACCGCCGCCGTCTCCGCGGGCCTCGCGTCCTCCGGCGTCGACGTGCTCGAGGCCGGGGTCATCCCGACCCCCGCACTCGCGTTCCTCGTGGCCGACCGCGACGCCGACTTCGGCGTGATGATCTCGGCGTCGCACAACGCGGCGCCCGACAACGGCATCAAGATCTTCGCCCGCGGCGGCCGCAAGCTCCCCGACATCGTCGAGCAGCGCATCGAAGACGCCATGCACGGCGAGAAGCTGCGCCCCACCGGCGCAGGCGTCGGTCGCATCGACCGCTTCTCCGACGCCGAAGACCGCTACGTCGTGCACCTGCTCGGCTCGCTGCCGCACCGCCTGGAGGGCATCCACGTGGTGCTCGACTGCGCGCACGGCGCCGCCTCCGGCGTATCGCCCGAGACGTTCCGCGACGCGGGGGCCGAGGTGACCGTCATCGGCGCCGACCCCGACGGCTGGAACATCAATGACGGCGTCGGCTCCACGCACCTCGAGAACCTCGCTGAGGCCGTGGTGCGGCTCGGCGCCGACGTGGGCATCGCGCACGACGGGGACGCCGACCGGTGCCTCGCGGTCGACGCGAACGGCACCATCGTCGACGGCGACCAGATCATGGCGATCCTCGCGCTGTCGATGAAGGAGCGCGGCGTCCTCACCGACGACACGCTCGTCGCCACGGTCATGAGCAACCTCGGCCTGCACGTCGCGATGCGCGAGCACGGCGTGACCGTGCGTCAGACCGCGGTCGGCGACCGCTACGTGCTCGAGGACATGAACGAGGGCGGCTACGCGCTCGGCGGCGAGCAGTCCGGCCACGTGATCATGAGCGAGTTCGCCACCACCGGCGACGGCCTGCTCACGGGTCTGCACCTGGTGTCGGAGATGGCGCGACAGGGGAAGTCCCTCGCCGAGCTCGCCTCCGTGATGACGGTCTACCCGCAGGTGCTGATCAACGTGCGCGACGTCGACAAGGATCGTGTCGCCGACGACGAGGTCGTGCAGCAGGCGGTGCGCGACGTCGAAGCCGAGCTGGGCGACACCGGGCGCGTGCTGCTGCGCAAGTCCGGGACGGAGCCGCTCGTGCGGGTCATGGTCGAGGCGGCCGACTCGGAGTCGGCCCGCGCCTACGCGGAGCGCCTCGCCGCCGTGGTGCAGGAGCGCCTCGCGCTCTGACGCTCTCCCGTGAGACGGCCGGTCGCTTCTGCGGCCGGCCGTTCGCGTCTCCGCCCCGGCGGGGTCAGGGCGCGGCGCAGATGCGGAAGTAGCCGCTGTCGGCGAGCGTCTCCGTGGCGCAGGCTCCGCCCGTGAGGCGCAGTTCGTGCGCCATCGCCGGAGCGTCGGCGAGCCCGAGGTGCGCGCCCGTGAGCACGATCGGCGCGACCGCCGCCCCCCACGGGTCGGCGGCGAGCCACCGCACGTCGTTGTCGGACACCCAGGTGGCGAGCGGGGCGACCGCGGCCCGCTGCCCCTCCAGGGTCACATCGCGGGGCGTGAAGCACGACACCACGTGCGCGACCGCTCCCGCCGCGACGACCGCGGCGAGTACCGCC
>NZ_SSDO01000035.1:0-5919 GCF_004794395.1 Microbacterium sp. K41
AGGGTGCGGCTGCCCGCGGGCGTCAGGCCGAGGGCGCGCGCGAGTTCGAGTGCGAGCGCCGCGTGCCCGGCCGCGTTCGGGTGGAACGGGTCGCCCATCAGGCCCCACGGCACCCCGCCGTTCCCCAGCTCGGCGTAGCGGGCGTACTGGTCGACCAGGAGCACGTCCTCCGCCGCGGCGACGCGCCGCACGGCCTCGGCGAACTCGGCGATCCGCGACCGCTCCGGGGCGTTGAGGCCGTCCACCGCGGGCGGCGTCTGCAGCACCACGACTGCGTCGAGGTCGCGCGCACGCCGCACGAACTCCCGCAGCGACTCCGCATACTCGGCGGCCGAGAGCACGGGGCGCTCGCCGCCGGTCGACACATCGTTCGTGCCGATCATGAGGGTCACCACGTCGGGGTTCCAGGAGGCGACGCGGCGGTCCCAGTCGTCGAGGATGTCGGCGATGCGGTTGCCGCTGATCGCCGAGTTGATCACGATGTCGCGCACGCGGGCGAGCTCGCCGCGGATGAGCTCGTGCAGGTGCTCGGGGTAGCTGCGTCCGCCCTGCGTGTGCACCAGCCCGTGGGTGATCGAGTCGCCCGTGATCAGCCAGTTCAGCGGCGCCGGATCGGCCAGCGCGGCGGTGAGGCGCTGGAGGTCGGCGGTGGCGGAAGCGGGGGCGGGGGATTCGGCGTTCGGCACGGCTCCGAGCCTATCGGCCGACCACGGCGACCCCGGATGCGGGAGACTGGACGGATGACCTCGTCTGCGCTCGACCGTCTCCTCGCCCGCATCGCCGACTCCGGTCTGCTCGACGACCCCGTCGCGGAGAACGGCCTGGTGTACGGCCGCGCCGGGATCGACGCGGCGGGCGCCACGGTCTCGGTGAACGTCGATCCGGAGCTCGACGAGCACGACGAGGTCAACGATGACGCGCTGGTCGCCACGCTGGAGCGCGTGCTGTCGGTGAACGAGTCGCGGTGGCGGGCGATCGTCGACGAGGTCGCGTCGGACATCGACGACGCGGTGGACGACGAGCCCGTGGTCGAGCAGATCGATCTGCGCGACGACCTGGAGGCCACGTCGGTCGTGGTGTTCGCCGATGCCGTGCTGCTCGCGTTCGTCGCTCCGAAGCAGTTCCCGGAGTCGCGCATCCTGGTGCAGCTCGACGAGGAGTTGGAGGTCGACGGCGTCGAGGTGCGTGCGCTCGACGGCTCCGAGACGGTGGAGTTCGACACCCTCGACGACCTCCTCGACGAGATCAGCCGCTCCGACGAGGACTGAGCGCCCTCGTCATTCCGCGTCGAGCACCTCACGGAGCGTGGCGGCGAACGCCTCGGGCTGGCCCGCATAGCCGGACTCCCCGCCCAGGAAGCCGCCGTGGTGGCTGGGGAAGACGGTTGCCTGCTGGCCCAGCCGTTCGGCCAGCGCGAGCGCGGTCCGTCCGGTGTACCCCGTCAGCGACTCCTCGCCCACCGCCACCACGATCCGCGTCGGTGCCGCCTGTAGCGCCGCGATGTCTGGCGTGTAGTCGACGACCGCCCACGACCGCTCCGACAGCAGCGGATCGTCGCGGGATCCGTCGTCGTCGGCGGGCATCCCGAACGCGGCGGGGTCGGGCAGCGGCTGCGCGAGGAACTCCTCGGTGAACTCGCCCTCCCACGAGGTCATCGCCAGGAAGCCCGCCATGCCGGCGCCCCAGCCGCGGTCCTGATACGCGCGGGTGTAGGCGGCCCTGGCGCGGCGGGCGGCCTCGGCGTCGGGCAGCACCGCATCGATCGGCGGCTCGTGCGCGACCAGGGTGGCCACGTCGTGCGGGTGGGCGGTGACCAGGGCGAGCGCCGTCACCGCGCCGCCGCTGCTCGCGAACAGGTCGACCGGTCCGGCGCCGAGCGCCTCGATCAGCGCGTGCACGTCTTCCGCCTGCGTCTCCGGCTCGTTGGTGACGCCCCCGTCGTGCCGCACGCTGCGCCCCAGGCCGCGCGGGTCGTACGTGATGACGGTGCGGTCGGGGAAGAGCGTCACCTGGGCCTGGAACCCGCTGGCGTCCATCGGCTGGCCGATCATGACCAGCGGACGCCGGCCGTCGGCCGTGGGCAACGGGCCGTGCACGTCGTACACGAGATCCACGTCGGGCAGTTCCAGGGTGTGCTGCGTCATGTCGATTTCCTTCGCGCGTCCCTGTGGATCGTACGTGCCGTCACGGACGTTCCACCAGGGGCGGTCACAGCCACTTCTTGTACTTGAACACCCCGTACAGGCCCACCGCGAACGCCGCCATCGCCCCGATCGCCATCGGGTACCCGAACGCCCAGTGCAGCTCGGGCATCACGTCGAAGTTCATGCCGTACACCGTGCCGACGAGCGTGGGGGCGAAGATGATCGCCGCCCAGGAGGAGATCTTCTTGATCTCGTCGTTCTGCGCCAGGCCCGCCTCGGTCTGCCGCCGCGCGACCAGCGCCGAGTGCACCGTGAGGGCGTTCTCCAGGATCGCGCGGAACGAGTCCACCCGCTCGTTGACGCGGATCGTGTGGTCGAGCACGTCGCGCAGCGACCGCTGCAGCTCCTCGTCGATGCGGTACTTCTCCGACCCGCGGCGGAGCCACTCCAGCATCCCGCTGAGCGGATGCACGGCGCGCTGGAAGTTGATCACCTCGCGGGACAGCTCGTAGATGCGGCGGGACAGTGCGCTGTCGTCCGCGCCGTCGCCGAACAGCTGGTCCTCGATCTCGTCGATGTCGTTGAGCAGACCGGCGACGATCGGCTCGTAGCCGTCGACCACCTCGTCGAGGATCGCGTACAGCACGGCCTCCGGTCCCATCGCCAGCAGCTCCGGGTTCGCCTCCATGCGGGAGCGCACGGCGGCGAGGTTGGGCGACTCGGCGTGCCGGATGGTCACCACGAAGTCGGGCCCGACGAACAGGTGCAGCTCGCCGAACTCGATCGACTCCTCCTTGTCGCGGTAGCGGGCCGGGCGCAGCACCGCGAACAGGGTGTCGCCGTAGCGCTCCACCTTCGAGCGCTGATGCCCGGAGAGCGCGTCCTCCACGGCGAGGGGATGCAGGTCGAACTCGCGCGCGACGGACTCGACCTCCGCCGGGCTGGGGCGGTAGAGGCCGATCCAGGCGATGCCGCCCGCCGCGTCGAGCATGCGGTAGGTCTCGTCCAGGTTCCTCGGGGTCTCCACGCGACGTCCGTGGACGTACACGCCGTTGTCGATGAGCGCCATGATGCGGCTCCGTTCTCGCGAGCGCACGGCAGCGGAGGCTCCGTGCGCGGATTCGTCAGGGGGCGGGAGACGCCGCCGACGGCTGCGGAACAGGACGTGCGGACGCGGACCGGGAGGTCAACGCGAGAGCGCAGGGAGTCGCGACGCAGCGAGGGCGGCGTCGTTACTATCGTCGGACATCGCCATCACCGCCTTCCGGACTCTCGGGGGTCACACGACCCGACGTGCCAGCATACTCCCGGAACCTGGACGGGGGCGCGGCAGTGGTTCGATCGTCCGGACAGGGAGACACATGAACGAGTTCGCCATCGGAGACATGGTGCAGATCACCGGATCGCCCATGACCGGCACCGTGGGCACCGTGGTGTCGTTCGATGAGAAGCGCCAGCGCTACCTCGTGCGCATCGACGCCATGACGCAGAACTACTTCACGGCCGACGACCTGACCGTCTTCGCGCCCTGACACGGCACCCCGGTCGCGGCGGCGCGCGACCGGGGCCGCTCGCCGTGGCCGGTCACGGGACGATCGCGTCGATGTAGCCGCCGTCGACCCGCACCGCCGCGCCGGTCGTGGCCGAGGCGAGCGGCGAGGCGAGATAGGCGACCATGTTCGCGATCTCCTCCGGCTCGATCAGCCGCTGCAACAGCGACTGCGGGCGGTGCAGGCGCATGAACTCGCGCTGCGCCTCGTCCCACGGCAGGTCCTGGTCGACGAGGGAGTACACGAAGTCCTCCACGCCGCCCGTGTGGGTGGGCCCCGCGAGCACCGAGTTCACCGTGACGCCGGTGCCCGCCGCCTCCTTCGCGAAGCCGCGCGACACCGCCAGCAGCGCCGTCTTCGACATGCCGTAGTGGATCATCTCCGCGGGGATCACGACGGCGGAGTCGCTGGCGATGTCGAGCACCCGCCCCCAGCCGCGCTGCATCATGCCCGGCAGCGTCGCCCGGATGAGTCGCACGGCGGCGAGCACGTTCACGTCGAAGTAGCGGCGCCATTCGTCGTCGGAGATGTCGAGTGCCGGCGTCGCGCCGAAGATGCCGAGGTTGTTCACCAGCACGTCCACGTCACCCGTGGCGTCGAGCACGGCCGCCGTGCCCTCGTCGGTCGTGACGTCTCCCGCGGCGGGCACCAGGTTCCGCTCGGGGTTCTCGTCCCGCAGCTCGGCGACGACCGCCGCGACCGTGTCGGCACTGCGTCCGTTGACGGCGACGCGGGCTCCGGCGTCGGCGAGGGCCGTGGCGATCGCGCGGCCGATGCCCTGGGTCGAGCCCGTGACGAGGGCGGTCTTTCCGGTCAGATCGATGCGCATGGTGCTCCTCCGTGTCGGTGCTGTCTGCTGCAACACCGACGCACGTCCATCCATGCCCGCCCCCGCCGTGCCGCGGCCGTGTGCCGTGTGCCGTGTGCCGGGGGCCGGGAGCGCGGGCCATGTGCCGGGGTCGTCGTGGTGCCGGGATCGAAAAGGTGCCGGGGGCGGGCTCCGCGGGGACGGTTTCGATCCCGCGTCGAGCGGGTGGGCCCGCCGCGGTGGTGCCAGGGTCGAAAAGGTGCGTGTGCGGTGCCCTGAAGGCGCGATTCTGACCCCGCATCGAGCGGGTGGGGCGCCGGCTAGAGGTGCACGACCTCGCCGTCGCGGGCGGCGGAGGCCTGCGCGGCCTTCACGATCTCGACCGTGCGGATGCCCACCCCGGCGTCGGGCTGCGGCTGACGGCCGTCGCGCACGGCACGCACGAACTCCTCCAGCAGCAGCGCGTCGAGGTCGGCGCCGACCGGGCTCCAGGTCTCACCGTGCGCGTCGTGCCCGGCGACGCCCTTCGCGAACGGGCTCACGGTGACGGTGCCGCGCTCGGCGACGACCTGCAGCGTGAGGCCGCCCCACGTGGCCGAGCTCATCGGCCAGCTCCATGAGCAGTCGATCGTGGCGACCACGCCGCCCGGGTACTGGATCGTGACGAGCCCGCCCGTCTCCACCGACAGCTCGCGCTGCGCGTGCAGCACCCGGTTCGACACGGCGCGCACGGACGCCGCTCGCTCGCCGAGCAGCTCGTCGAGCAGGTCGGCGCAGTGGACGACGTGGTCGACCAGCGCGCCGCCGCCCGCGAGCTCGGGGTCGGTGAACCAGGCCCTGTCCTGCGGGAGCTTGCCGTTGTTGATGCCGGTCACGCCGAGGATGCGCCCGAGTCGTCCGCTGCGCAGTTCGGCGATCGCGTCGCGCACCGCGGGGGAGAACCGCACGGGATAGGCGACCATGAGCAGCACACCCGCGGTCTCGCACGCGTCGCGCATGGCGATCGCATCCTCGACCGTGGTGGCCAGCGGCTTCTCGCACAGCACGTGCACGCCCGCCGCCGCAGCACGCTCGACGAGGGCGCGGTGCCGGGAGTTCTCGGCCGCGATCACGACGGCGTCCGGCTTCCACGCGAAGGCCTCGTCGTACGTGTCGACGTAGGCCACGCCCAGCTCGGCGGCGAGCTCGGCGCCGCGGGGTGCGTCGTCGGGCGCGGCCGCGCCGTCGGGGTCGGTCGCGATGAGCTCGACGCCGGGCATCTCCTTCAGCGCGTGCACATAGCTGAGGGCGTGCGTGTGCGCGAAGGACAGGACGGCGATGCGCAGCGGGGCGGGGGCGGTCATCGGGTGGCCTCCTCGGTGGCGGGCGCGGCGGGAACGGGAGCGGTGGAGTCGGCCGCGGCGGCCTCCCCGGGGAG
>NZ_SSDO01000352.1:0-1908 GCF_004794395.1 Microbacterium sp. K41
CGCGCTCGGCGACGAGCCGCAGGGCCGCGTTGCGCAGGCGCCCCAGCGGCCCGCGCATCGGGGTGACGCCCAGCCCGAACGGCGCGGTGTCGACGCTGCGGGCTCCGAGGGGGAAGATCCCGAGCGCGATCACGGGCGGCCGCTCGGCCGCGGGCAGGAGCTGCAGCAGCGCACCCCCGACGAAGAGCGGCTCGGTGAGGACGACGTCGATGCGACGGGAGGCGAGCTCGGCGCGCACGGCCGCGAGCTGGGCGGCACCGGGCCGCACGAACAGCGTGCTCATGTCGAACCGGAGTGCTGCGGGGCCGGTGAGACCGGCACGCTCGGGGAACGCGCCGTCGGCGTCGTCGAGGTCGACGTCGGCCTCGGGCGGCAGCGGAAGGAAGCGGGCGCCGCTGGCCAGCACCCGGTCGGCGTAGCGGGCGCTGGTGAGGAATCCGACCTCGTGCCCGGCGTCGACCAGGTGCCGGGCGACCTGCAGGAGGGACAGCACGTGACCGTGAGCGGGAGTGCAGGTGAGGAGGTAGCTGGACATGGCTTGCCTTCGGTTAGGATTGACTATACCGTGGAAGTATTCATCACCCCCTGAGGAAAGTCAATGGCTGAAGCCGCCCCGCGTGCCTACACGTCCGCCCTGCGCACCCGCCAGGCCCAGGAGACGCGAGCGCGCATCGTCGCCGCAGCCGCCCGCCTCTTCGCGTCGCAGGGGTACCAGGCGACCACGATCGCTGCCATCGCCCGCGAGGCCGGGGTGTCGGCCGAGACCGTGAAGACCACCGCGGCGAAGGCCGAGCTGCTGATCGCCGCGTTCGAGGTGACGTTCTCCGGGTCGGAGGCCGCGGAGTCACTCGTGGAGACGGAGGTCGCCTCCGGACTGCTCGACCTGCCCGACGACGCATTCCTCGACGGCGTGCTCACCCAGATCACCACGGCCAACCAGCGCGGGCACGGCCTGTGGACCGTCCTGCTCGGGGCCGCGCTGTCCGACCCCGTCGTCGACGAAGCGCTCCGCCGCATCCTGGACAACCGGGCGGCGGACTACCGCGGGTTCGTGGCGGAGCTGGTGCGGCGCGGCATCGCCCCCGCGGCCACCGACACCGACGCGACCGCCGATGCCCTGTCGTTCCTGCTGTCGCCCGAGAGCTACCAGCAGCTGGTCGCGCAGTCCGGGTGGACGCCCGCCCGCTACGCCGACTGGCTGCGTACGACGGTGCTCGCCGAGGTCACACGCCCCTGACGCGCCTGCGCGTCAGCGCGCCGACCAGCCGCCATCCATCGTGTGGCTTGCTCCGGTGATCATGCCCGCCGCGTCGCCCGCGAGCCACAGCGCGAGCGCCGCGACCTCCTCCGGTTCCACCAGCCGCTTGATCGCGGACTCGGTGAGCAGCACCGATTCCAGCACCTCGTCCTCCGCGATGCCGTGCAGCCGCGCCTGGTCCGCGATCTGCTTCTCCACCAACGGCGTGCGCACGTAGCCCGGATTCAGGCAGTTGCTCGTCACCCCGTGGGCCGCGCCCTCCAGCGCCGTGACCTTCGACAGGCCCTCCAGCCCGTGCTTGGCCGCGACATACGCCGCCTTGAACGGCGAGGCCCGCAGGCCGTGCACGCTCGACACGTTCAGCACCCGCCCGAACCCTCGCTCGTACATGCCGGGGAGGGCGGCGCGGATCAGCAGGAACGGCGCCTCCAGCATCAGCCGCAGGAGGAACGAGAACCGCTCCGGATCGAACTCCTCGATGGGGCTGACGTGCTGCACGCCCGCGTTGTTCACGAGGATGTCGGTGTCGATCCGCACCTCGGCGAGCGCGGCGACGTCGGACAGGTCCACCTGCCACGCCTCCCCGCCCACCTCCGCCGCGAGGGCCCGCGCCGCGTCGCCGTCGATGTCGGCGACGGTCACCCGGGCCC
>NZ_SSDO01000353.1:0-1109 GCF_004794395.1 Microbacterium sp. K41
CGCGACGCGGGCGAGAGCCGACGCGGACCCCCGGGGCAGCGCGGCCCACAGCGCCAGTCCGCCCCGCGGCGCCACGTACGTCCAGTCGGGCAGGTGCTCGGCCATCAGGTGCTCCAGCAGCCGCAGCCGCTCCCGATGTACGCGGCTGTTGGCCCGCCGCAGCTCGTCGGCGTGCGCGATGAGGTCGAGCGCGAGCAGCTGACCGGGCACGCTCGTGGACTGGTCGGCGAGCTGCCGGGCGCCGCGCAGACGCCGCACCAGCACCGGGTCGGCACGCAGCCACCCGATCCGCAGCCCCGCCCACGCCCACTTCGACACCGACTCGACGACCATCACGGGGGCGTCCGGTCGTTCCGAGGCGAGCGTGGGCGGCACGACCCCGTCGAACGAGATCCCCGCGACGACGCGGTCCTCGATCACCGGCACACCGTACTGCGCGGCAAGCTCGGCCACGCGGTGCCGGGCCGCGGCGGGCAGGCGCGTGCCCGTGGGGTTCTGGTGGTGGGGGTTGAGCGCCACCAGCACGGGGCGCAGCCGGGCCATCGCCTGCTCCAGCGCGACCACGTCGAGGCCGTCCGCGCCCATCGGCACCCCCTGCACGGTGCCGCCGCGCAGCCCCACGCTGTCGGTCACCCCGGGCCAGGTGATCTCCTCCGCGAGCACGATGTCGCCCGGCTCGACGAGCGCGTTCACCACGAGGCTGATCGCCTGCTGCGCGCCGTGCGTCACAAGGATCTGCTCGGGCGTGGTGGGCGTGCCCTCCGCGCGGTACATCTCGGCGATCAGCTCGCGCAGCACCGGGAGCCCTGCGGGGTCGGTCTCGGGCAGCAGCGCGAGGTCGAGACGCGGCTGATGGTCGCGGATCAGCTGCACGCCGAGCTCCGGGATCTGCGGCACCGTGCGCAGCAGGTCGATCGTGTTCGGCACCGCGGAGAACAGGGCCTCGCCGCGACCGGGACGCGCAGGGGCGGTGGGGGCACCCGTCCCCGCCACGCGGGTGCCGCTCCCCTGGCGGCGCTCCACGAGCTCCTGCTCCGCGAGCACGGCGTAGGCGGAGACGACCGTGCCGCGCGACACCGACACCGCGGACGCCAGGGAGCGCTCGGCCG
>NZ_SSDO01000354.1:0-616 GCF_004794395.1 Microbacterium sp. K41
CGGCGGTCGACGACCTGGAGGCGGCGAGGGAGCTGGCGCGCGAGGACGAGGCGTTCGCCGCCGAGGTCCCCGCGCTGGAGGAGGGCGTGCAGGCCGCGCAGGAACGCCTGCGCCGACTGCTCATCCCGCGCGACCCCGACGACGCCCGCGACGTGATCATGGAGATCAAGGCGGGGGAGGGCGGTGCCGAGTCGGCGCTGTTCGCCGCCGACCTGCTGCGCATGTACATCCAGTACGCCGCGTCGAAGGGCTGGAAGACCGAGCTGCTGGAGCGCAACGAGTCCGACCTCGGCGGCTACAAGGATGTGCAGGTCGCGATCAAGGGCTCCTCGTCCGATCCGGCCCAGGGCGTGTGGGCGCACCTCAAGTACGAGGGCGGCGTGCACCGCGTGCAGCGGGTACCGGCGACGGAGTCCCAGGGCCGCATCCACACCTCCACCACCGGGGTGCTGGTCTTCCCGGAGGTCGATGAGCCGGAGGAGATCCACATCGACCAGAACGACCTGAAGATCGACGTGTTCCGCTCTTCGGGCCCCGGGGGGCAGTCCGTCAACACGACCGACTCGGCGGTGCGCATCACCCATGTGCCGACGGGCATCGTCGTGTCGATGCAGAA
>NZ_SSDO01000355.1:0-2981 GCF_004794395.1 Microbacterium sp. K41
ACCGGCAGCCCGCGGCCGCGCGGCCCCTGCCGTCGACCTCGCCCGCACCACCGACGCCCGTCCCGACCGCCCCGCCGCACGGCGGCATCGACGTCTACGCCTGATCAGAGAGGACCCCATGACCACGGTCGACTCCATCCCCGGCACGATCCCCCCGGGCAGCACACCCGCGTCCGGCGTGCAGACGGGCAGCACCACCCCCGCATCCGAGCGCAAGAAGACCCTCGACTCCGAGGTGTTCCTGAAGCTGCTCGTGACACAGCTGACCAATCAGGACCCCAGCTCGCCCATGAACACCAACGAGATGATCTCGCAGACCACGCAGCTCGCCTCGATGGAGCAGCTCACCGCGCTGTCGACGACCACCACCGAGAACTTCGCGCTCAGCATGCGCCAGACCGCCGCCGCGCTGATCGGGCGCGAGGCGCAGTACGTCGACGCCGACGGCACCACCAAGAAGGGCATCGTCACCGCGGTGTCCTACAAGGGGGCGGTGCCGCTCGTCATGATCGGCGACGTCTCCATCCCCCTCGACGCCGTCTCCGGCGTCTCCCTCGCTCCCGGCTCCGCTGCCTGACCCCTCTCCCCAGAAAGGCATCACCATGCTCCGCTCGCTCTTCTCCGGAATCTCCGGCCTCCGCTCGCACCAGACCATGCTCGACGTGACGGGCAACAACATCGCCAACGTCAACACGACCGGCTTCAAGGCGTCGTCCGTGCAGTTCCAGGACTCGCTGTCGCAGCTGCTGCGCAACTCGATGCTGCCGCAGCAGGCCCAGGGCGGTCAGAACCCCGCCCAGGTGGGCCTCGGCGTGCAGGTCGCCGGCATCAGCACCAACTTCGCCGGCGGCGCCCCGCAGCCGACCGGTGTGCCCACCGACCTGATGATCTCGGGCGACGGCTTCTTCGTGGTGCGGTCGGGCGGCGAGACCCTGTACACCCGCAACGGCGGCTTCACGTTCGACGCGACCGGTCGCCTGGTCGGCGCGGGCGGCGCGCTCGTGCAGGGCTGGACGGCGCAGAACGGCGCGATCGTTCCCGGCCAGGGCATCGGCGACATCACCCTCCCGGTTGGAGCGCTGAGCCCCGCCGCGGCCACCACGACCGCCCGCGCCACCGGGAACCTGCCCTCGGGTGCCGCCGTGGGTGAGACCCTCGTCCGCGACATCAAGACCTACGACGCCGACGGCGCCGCCACCACGCTGCGCCTCACGTTCACCCGCACCGCGACCGGGTGGGACGTGGCCGACGGCGCCGGCGCCACGACCTCGCTCACCTTCACCGACGGGAAGCAGAACGGCGCGGGCAGCATCGTGTCGGGCGGCATCACGGTCGACCTGTCCGCCGTGACCGGCTTCGCCGACGTGAGCGACCTCGCCCTCAAGGAGCAGAACGGCAAGCCGGCCGGCACGCTCGCCTCCTACGCGCTGACCAACGACGGCAGCCTGGTCGGGACGTTCAGCAACGGCGACACCCAGGTGCTCGCCCGCATCGCGCTCGCCGGCTTCGTCAACCCCGGCGGACTCGAGAAGGTCGGCTCCTCGCAGTTCCGTCCGAGCGGCAACTCGGGTCAGCCCGAGCTCGGTCAGGCCGGGACCGCGGGCCTGGGCGGCATCATCAGCGGCGCGCTGGAGATGTCGAACGTCGACCTGTCGCAGGAGTTCACGAACCTCATCGTGGCCCAGCGCGGCTTCCAGGCGAACGCACGCATCATCACCACGAGCGACGAGGTGCTGCAGGAGCTGACCAACCTCAAGCGCTGATCCCGCGGGGTCGCACGGGAGGGTCCACCGCGCGTCGGGGGCCCTCCCGTCTCGTACGGCTTGGTGGAGCGGGCGGAGCGTCAGGCCGGGCGCAGCGCGTCGGCGGCGGCGCGGAGCACCTCGTCGTTCACCGCGAAGTACGCCCACCGCCCGCGCTGCTCACGCGTGACCAGTCCCGCCTCGGCGAGCAGCTTCATGTGGTGCGACACGGTCGCCTGCGACAGCCCGACGGGCTGGGTGAGGTCGCAGATGCACGCCTCCCCCTCCGGGCTGCCCGCGATGAGCGACAGCAGCAGGACCCGGGTCGGATCGCCCATCGCCTTGAACACACGCGCCGCCCGCTCGGCGTCGTGCGGCGTGAGGGCGGAGGTCACCCGCGGCACGCAGCACGCGGTCTGGTCGATCACGGTGGGGAGACTCACCTGTCCAGTCTCTCACGTATTGACATTCTTCGATAGATCCGTGATGCTCCTCGTATTGATATCCATCGATACGAGGAGCATCGCATGTCCGCACTACCCGTCGTCGTCATCGGAGCCGGCCCGCAGGGCCTCGCCGCCGCCGCCCACCTGACCGAGCGCGGTCTCGACGCGATCGTCGTGGAACGCGGCGACGCCGCCGGGGCCGCCGTGGCGGAATGGGGGCACGTGCGCCTGTTCTCCGCGTGGCCCGAGCTGACCGACGCGGCGGCGCGCCGCCTGCTCGAACCCACCGGCTGGGTCGCGCCGAGCCGCGGGTACCCCACCGGCGCCGAATGGGTCGAGGGCTACCTCGCGCCCCTCGCCGCGAGCCTGGGCGAGCGGGTGCGCTACGCGACCACCGTCACCGGGATCGCCCGACAGGGACGAGACCGGGTCGTGGACAGCGGCCGGGCGGCGCAGCCGTTCGTCGTCCATACGCGAGACCGCCAGGGCGTGGAGGGCCGCATCGTCGCCCGAGCGGTCATCGACGCGAGCGGCACCTGGGGCCTTCCCAACCCCGCGGGCGCCGACGGCTTCCCCGCCCTGGGCGAGACCGCAGCCGCCGACCGGGTCTCGTACCGGATCCCCGACGACGTGTCCGCGTTCGCCGGGCGGCACGTCGTGGTCGTGGGGGCCGGGCACTCCGCGACGCACACCGCTCTCCGCCTCGCCGACCTGGCCCGCCGCGAGCCGGGCACCCGCGTCACCTGGCTCCTGCGGCGCGGCAGCACAGGGCACACCTTCGGCGGAGGTGACG
>NZ_SSDO01000356.1:0-5148 GCF_004794395.1 Microbacterium sp. K41
CGGCGTCGGCCAGAGACGGGTGGACGGTCGCCCGGCGGCCGGTCTGCTCGACGAGGTCGGCGATCATGTCGGCATCGCTCGCGCGATCCGACTCCGGCGCGGTCGCGAACACGTGCGCCGCGGCCGGCGCGAGGGTCGCCACGATGCCCGCCGCGTCCTTGTCGGCCAGGATCCCCAGCACCAGACCCCACTCGTCGAAGTCGAAGCTGTCGTCGAGGGCCTGGGCGAGCGCGGCGGCGCCGTGCGGGTTGTGCGCGCCGTCGACGATCACCGTCGGCGCGATGCCGAGCAGCTGCAGCCGCCCCGGCGAGGTGCTCCCCTGCAGGCCGTCCGAGATGATGCCGCCCGCGATGGCCTGCGAGGCACCGCCGATCAACGACTCCACCGCCGCGACCGCGAGGGCGGCGTTGTGTCCCTGGTGCGCACCGTACAGCGGCAGGTACTCCTCGGCATACTGCCCGGCCAGGCCGCGGATCGTGAGCAGCTGCCCGCCGACCGCGAGCTTCTGCTCTGCGAGACCGAAGTCCTCGCCCTCGAAGGCGATGGTCGCGTGTCGTTCGGCGGCCACGCGACGCAGCACCTCGGCGGCCTCCGCGGGCTGCTGCGCCGAGACGACCGCTGCGCCCTCCTTGATGATGCCGGCCTTGATCTCCGCGATCTTCGCGATCGTGTCGCCCAGGCGGTCGGCGTGGTCGATGTCGATCGGCGCGAACACCGCCACGTCGCCGTCCGCCGTGTTCGTGGAATCCCACTCGCCGCCCATGCCCACCTCGAGCACCAGCACGTCGACCGGGGCGTCGGCGACCGCGACGAAGGCCAGCACCGTCAGCAGCTCGAAGAACGTGAGGGGTTCCTCCCCCTCGGCCTCCAGCTCGGCGTCGACGATCGCGACGAACGGCTCGATCTCGTCCCAGGCGTCGGCCACGGCCTCATCGGCGATCGGCTCGCCGTCGATCATGATGCGCTCCGTGAAGCGCTCCAGGTGCGGGCTCGTGAACAGGCCCGTGCGCAGGTCGTGCGCGCGCAGCAGGCTCTCGATCATCCGTGCGGTCGAGGTCTTGCCGTTCGTCCCGGTGACGTGGATCACGCGGTACGTGCGCTGCGGGTCGTCCAGGTAGGCGAGCACGCGGGCCGTGCGCTCCTTGCGCGGCTGCACCCACCGCTCCCCCGCACGGCTCAGCAGCGTCTCGTAGACGGCGTCCGCCCTGTCCCTCGCGCTCATGCGCCCACCCTCTCCAGGTTCGTGTCGATCGTGACGATCAGGGGCGCCTTGCCCGCCCCGAGGGCCTTCGCCCCACTGCGGTGCACGCCGTCGCCGGGGCTCGTGACCTCGTCGACGAGACGGTCGAGCTCGTCCGTGGACTGCACCGCGAACGCGACGGCGAGCGTCTCCGCGGCGATCAGCTCGGCGTGCGCCTCCAGCGCCGGAGCCTCCGCGGGCGCCGCATTCAGCGCCAGCACGATGCGGTCGCTCACGTCGAGCCCCGCGTTCTTGCGCGCCTCCTGCACCACGCGGATCGCGTCGCGCGCGAGCCCCTCGGCCTCCAGCTCCGGCGTGGTGCGGGTGTCGAGCAGCACGAAGCCGCCCGACGGCACGATCGCCAGGGCCTCGCCCTCGGGCCGGCCCGTCGTCTCCAGCACGAGCTCGTACTCCGCCGGCTCCAGCGCGATGCCGCCGGCGGTGACGACGCCGTCGCTCTCCGACCAGTCGCCCGAGCGCGCTGCCTGGATCGCCTTCTGCACGTCCTTGCCCAGTCGCGGACCGGCCGCCCGCGCGTTCACGCTCAGCCGGTGGCTGATGCCGTACTCCGCCGCGGCGTCCTCCGTGAGGGACACGAGCTCGACGGACTTCACGTTCAGCTCCTCGCGGAGGATGTCCTCGAACTGCCCGAGGTCGCCCGCCAGCGGCGACACGACGGTGAGGCGCGCGAGCGGCAGCCGCACGCGCAGCTTCTCCTTCTTGCGCAGCGCGTTGCCCACGCTCGACAGCTCGCGCACGGCGTCCATCGCGTCGCGGATCTCGTCGGCCGCCGGGAACTGCCCGGCGTCCGGCCAGTCCTGCAGGTGCACGCTGCGGCCGCCGGTGAGGCCCTGCCACACGCGCTCGCTGACCAGTGGCACGAGCGGGGCGGCCACGCGGCACAGCGTCTCCAGCACGGTGTAGAGCGTGTCGAACGCCTCGCGGCTCTGCGGGTCGTCGGTGACGCCCACCCAGAACCGGTCGCGCGACCGGCGGATGTACCAGTTGGTCAGGACCTCGGCGAAGTCGCGCAGGCGGGCCGACGCGGTGGTCGAGTCGAGGCCCTCCAGGTCGGCCCGCACCTCGCGCACCAGATCGCCCAGGCGCGCCAGGATGTAGCGGTCGAGCACGTCGGTGGAGGAGGTGGACCACGACGCCTCGTACCCGCCGTCGCCCGAGGCGTTGGCGTAGGTGGCGAAGAAGTACCACGAGTTCCACAGCGGCAGCAGGAACTCCCGCACGCCGGAGCGGATGCCCTCCTCGGTGACGATCAGGTTGCCGCCGCGCAGCACGGCGCTCGACATGAGGAACCAGCGCATGGCGTCGGAGCCGTCGCGGTCGAGCACCTCGGACACGTCGGGGTAGTTGCGCAGCGACTTCGACATCTTGTAGCCGTCGCTGCCGAGCACGATGCCGTGGCAGCTGACGCCCGTGAACGCCGGGCGGTCGAACAGTGCGGTCGACAGCACGTGCATGACGTAGAACCAGCCACGGGTCTGGCCGATGTACTCCACGATGAAGTCCGCCGGGGAGTGCGAGTCGAACCACTCCTGGTTCTCGAACGGGTAGTGCACCTGCGCGTACGGCATCGAGCCGGAGTCGAACCACACGTCGAACACGTCCTCGATGCGGCGCATCGTGCTCTGGCCCGTCGGGTCGTCGGGGTTCGGGCGCGTCAGGTGGTCGATGTACGGCCGGTGCAGGTCGACCTCGCCCTCCGGGTTGCGCGGCAGCGTGCCGAAGTCGCGCTCCAGCTCCTCCAGCGACCCGTACGCGTCGACGCGCGGGTACTCGGGGTCGTCGCTCTTCCAGATCGGGATCGGCGAGCCCCAGTAGCGGTTGCGGCTGATGGACCAGTCGCGCGCGCCCTCGAGCCACTTGCCGAACTGTCCGTGCTTGACGTTCTCCGGCACCCAGGTGATCTGCTCGTTGTTCGCGAGCATGTCGTCCTTGATGTCGGTGACGCGGACGAACCAGCTCGACACGGCCTTGTAGATCAGGGGGTTCCGGCACCGCCAGCAGTGCGGGTACGAGTGCTCGTAGCTCTGCAGGCGCACCAGACGCCCGTTGTCGCGGATGATCCGCACGAGAGGGCTGTTGGCGTCCATCCACAGCTCGCCCGCGACATCGGTCACGTTCGGCAGGAAGCGGCCGCCGTCGTCGAGCGACAGGATCGTCGGGATGCCCGCGGCCCCCGCCACGCGCTGGTCGTCCTCACCGTAGGCGGGCGCCTGGTGGACGATGCCGGTGCCGTCGGTCGTGGTGACGTAGTCGTCGACGAGGATGCGCCAGGCGTGCTGGGTGCCGTAGGTCTCCTCGTCGGCGTAGTAGTCGAACAGCCGGTCGTACGTGATGTCGGCCAGCTCCGCGCCGCGCAGCGTCGCGTCGACCGCCGCCGCCGCCTCCTCCGCGCTCTCGTAGCCGAGGTCCTTGGCATAGCCGCCCAGCAGGTCCTTCGCGAGCAGGTAGCGGTGCGCCGACGATTCGACGGCGACCAGGTCGGCCGAGGGCGCGCCGCGCCCCTGGTGCACGTCGGCCGCGCCCGCAGGCCCCGCGGGGAGCACGACGTACTCGATGTCGGGCCCCACGGCGAGCGCGAGGTTGGTCGGCAGCGTCCACGGGGTGGTCGTCCAGGCGAGCGCGCGCACGCCGGTGAGCCCGAGCGCCTCGGCCTTGGCGCCGGTGAGCGGGAAGGTCACGGTCACCGACGGGTCCTGGCGCATCTGGTACACGTCGTCGTCCATGCGCAGCTCGTGCGCGGAGAGCGGGGTCTCGTCGCGCCAGCAGTACGGCAGCACGCGATAGCCCTCGTAGGCGAGTCCCTTGTCGTACAGGGTCTTGAAGGCCCACAGCACGCTCTCCATGTAGCCGAGGTCGAGCGTCTTGTAGCCGCGCTCGAAGTCGACCCAGCGCGCCTGGCGGGTGACGTAGTCCTGCCACTCGTGCGTGTACTTCAGGACGGACGAGCGCGCCTTCTCGTTGAAGACGTCGATGCCCATCTCCTCGATCTCGCGCTTCTCCGTGATGCCGAGCTGCTTCATCGCCTCGAGCTCGGCGGGAAGACCGTGCGTGTCCCATCCGAAGACGCGGTCGACCTTCTTGCCGATCATGGTCTGGAAGCGCGGGAACACGTCCTTCGCATAGCCGGTCAGGAGGTGGCCGTAGTGGGGCAGCCCGTTGGCGAAGGGAGGGCCGTCGTAGAACACCCACTCGGGGGCGCCCTCGCGCTGCGCGATGGAGGTGCGGAAGGTGTCGTCGGTCTTCCAGAAGTCGAGCACCTCCTCCTCGATCTGCGGGAAGCGGGGGCTCGGCGCCACAGTGGCGGCCTGGTCGGCGGCGGGTCCGAAGGAGGAGCGCGGGTAGGTCATCGTGTCTCGCAGTGGTCGTCGTGGCGGATGCTGCTGCGAGGACGACCCTCGCGGACCGCGGTACCACCTCGCGTGCCGCGCCGTGCGACGCGACCACTCTCACTGCGGCTGTGACGGGCCTGCCCCGCTCGGTTCTACTGAGCCACGGCGCGGGGCCGGGACCGTTCTTCCGAGAGCTCCCCGGTGATGGCCGGATCGATGCTCGTGCTCCCAGTGTACGCGGATGCGGCACCCCGGGACCACGGCATCGGGTCAGGGGCGCGCGGTACCGGCCGCGGCCAGGAGCTCGCGCGTGAACGGGTGTCGCGGCGCGGCGAACACCTCGGCCGTCGTGCCCTGCTCGACGATGCGCCCGTCCTGCATGACCAGCACCTCGTCGGCGACCGCGCCCACCACGTCGAGGTCGTGCGAGACCAGGACCATCGTCAGCCGTCGCTCCCGCTGCAGCCGCGCCAGCAGCCGCAGCACGCGCTCGCGCACCGAGGGGTCGAGCGCGGACACCGGCTCGTCGAGCACCAGCACCTCGGGGTCGGCGGCGAG